>DATMBT010000507.1:0-11254 GCA_035559475.1 Gemmatimonadaceae bacterium | reverse complement strand
TCGGCATTGACCGGCTCTTCATGTACCTCACGGAGACGCCGAACATCCGTGACGTCATCCTTTTCCCGACGATGAGGCCCGAATGAGCCGATCGCTCGAAATGACCATCGCGCTGCGCTACCTGCGCGCGCGTCGTGGATCACGACTGCTCTCCTTCATCAGTCTCATTGCGATCGGCGGCGTGGTCGTTGGCGTCAGCGCCCTCATTGTCGTGATGGCCGTGATGAACGGGCTGCAGCGGGACCTGCGCGAGAAGATCCTGATTGGCAGTCCGGACCTGCGGCTGCTGACCTTCGGTCAGGAAATGAACATGCCCGACTGGCGCACGACGCTGGAGAAGGTCAAGAAGACGCCTAACGTCATTGCGGCGGCGCCGTGGGTGCACACCAAGGGGCTGGTACGCTCCGGGCCCAACCTCCCCGACATGGCGTTCATTTCGGGAATCGAGCCGCAGGGGCGCGGCGTCGCTGAAGTGACATCGATCCGGAACCACGCGGTGCAGGGGGATTTCCGGTTTGCGTCGTCGGACGGCCTGACGCGCGGCGTGGTGGTGGGCGACCTGCTCGCGAACCGGCTGGGCGTGGTGCTCGGTGATACCCTGACGCTCATGACCGCGTCACCCAAGGACATTTCCGCGTCGACGGGGCAGGTGATTCCCAACACCATCGATTTCCAGGTGACGGGTATCTTCCAGACCGGGATGTACGAATACGACGACAACTATGTGTTCGTGGCGATCGATGCGGCGCGTGAGCTCGCGCGGTTAGGCGACGCCGTCACCGGCATCGAAGTGAAGACCACCACCCGATGGGTGGCGTCGGAGGTCGGGGCGAAACTCGAGCAGGACCTGGGGTATCCCTATCGGGCCGTTGACTGGCAGGAGCAGAACAGCTCCCTGTTCCAGGCGCTCAAGCTCGAGAAGCTTGGCATGGGCGTGATCCTCGGCCTCATCATTCTCGTGGCGGCGTTCAACATCGTCAGCAACCTGACGATGGTTGTCGCCGACAAGACGCGCGAAATCGGCATCCTCAAGGCGATGGGCATGCGCTCGTCGTCGATCAAGCGGATCTTCTTCCTCCAGGGCCTGGTGATCGGCCTGCTGGGAACGGCGTTAGGCGTGGGCTTCGGGCTCTTCGTCTCGACCCTGATCGGGGCACGCAAGCTCATCCCGCTGGACCCGCAGATCTACTTCATTGACCACCTGCCGGCGATCAACGAACTGCCGGATGTCCTGCTCACGATCGCCATCAGCCTCCTGATCGCCGCCCTGGCGACGCTGTATCCGTCGCAACAGGCCGCGCGGCTGTACCCGCTGGAGGCGATCCGTCATGACTGACGAACCTGACCCGGCTGGTTCCCCGACCCCCTGCACGATGGTCTCGTGGCCCGGGCGCTGCTCGCGCGTCACATTACGAGAGGCAGGTGCATCGGGGAGGGACGCCAGATGAGTGTCCTAGTAGCGCGCGACCTGGTGAAGTCATTCCGCGGTGGCGACGGAGGCGTCGTCTCCGTGTTGAATGGCGTTAATCTGTCTGTAGCTCGGGGTGAGATGATCGCGGTTGTCGGAGCCAGCGGTGCGGGAAAAAGCACCCTGTTGCACGTGGTAGGTGCGCTGGAACGTCCGGACCGCGGTGAAGTGGTGATCGGGGGACAGTCGCTGTCCAACCGAACGGACGATGAGCTGGCAGCGATCCGGAACCGGGCGGTGGGGTTCGTCTTTCAGTTCCACCACCTGCTGCGCGAGTTCTCGGCACTCGAGAACGTCATGATGCCCCTGCGCATCGCCGGTCGCGACCCCGGGCCCTCGCGGGCACGCGCCCAGGAGCTGCTGGCCCGCGTGGAAATGAGCCATCGCGTTGACCACCTCCCATCGGAATTATCCGGCGGTGAGCAGCAGCGCACGGCGGTGGCACGCGCGCTGGCGCTCGATCCCGCGATCTTTCTCGCCGACGAGCCTTCCGGGAACCTGGATCATCACAACGCGGAAAACCTGCACAACCTGCTGGCGACGCTCGCACGGGACCTGGAGATCGCCATGGTGGTTGTGACGCACAATCGCTCCCTGGCACGGCGCGCCGATCGGGCGCTTCATCTGGAAGACGGTGTATTACGGGAAGCTGACGTTCAGGGGGTGGTTGGCTGATGCTGTGCGATGTTTGCCGGGAGCGCGATGCGACCGTCACCCTGACGCACGCGGTCAAGGGCGAAGTGAACGTTTTGCACCTGTGCCAGCGGTGCGCGGCTGATCGCGGGATCGAAACGTCGATCACCACGCCGCTCAAGAACATGATCGCGGATTACCTGCCCGCGGTTCAGGCGTCGCAGGCCGTCACGGCGCAGCTGGATTCGATGCGCTGCGCGTTCTGCTCCATGAGCCTGGCCGATTTTCGTGAGTCGGGACGGCTGGGCTGCGCGTCGTGTTACACGACGTTCGACCAGAGCCTGCGCGCGTTGTTACGCCGGGTGCACGGGAATGCGAAACACGCCGGCCGCCAGTACGATGCTCCACCGCCTGACCTGCTGCACGAGGTGACGGCCCTGGGTGAGCTGCGCGAGCGGTTGCGGCGCGCGATCGCCCAGGAGGAGTTCGAGCAGGCGGCGCAACTTCGTGACCAGATACGGGGGATGGAGTGATGTTTGACCTGTCTCTGCTTCCTGATGGTGGATTGGGATGGCTCGACGCGTCAGGCGACCAGGCCGACGTGGTCCTGAGCACGCGGGTGCGCCTGGCGAGGAACGTCGAGGGCTACGCCTTCACCGGTCGCTCGCGCGAAGGCGAGCGACTCCGGATTCTGGCGCAAGTCCGCGACGCAGCGGCCGGCGTACCCTCGTTAAGCGGCGGTGTCCTGCTGCGGGTGGATGAACTGGACTCCGATGACCGCCGGTTACTCCACGAACGCCATGTGATCAGCCGCGAACTGGCCGGTCTCGAGGCCTCGTCAGGCGCCCGCGGTGGCGCCGCCGTTTACGTGGGTGACGGTGTAGGCGTCATGGTCAATGAAGAGGATCATTTGCGCCTCCAGTCCGTGCGGTCCGGGTTCGCGCTCGAACCGGCGTTTGCGGCGATATCACGGCTGGATGAGGAACTGGGCCGGCGGGTGCCGTACTCGTTTCACAAGGAGTTCGGATTCCTGACGGCGTGTCCGACGAATACGGGAACCGGCATGCGGGCCTCGGTGCTGATCCACCTGCCGGGGCTTGTGCTGACAAAGGAAATACCGAAGGTCCTGGTAGGACTGCAGCAAATGGGGTTGACGTACCGCGGCTTGTACGGCGAGGGGAGCGAGGTCCTGGGAAGTTTCTTCCAGATCTCTAACCAGACAACATTGGGTCGATCCGAGGAAGAACTGGTCGATCACCTCTCCAATGTGGTTCGTCACGTCATTCAGAGAGAACAGGAAGCGCGGCGCGTTCTGTGGCGCGACGCTGGCTATATTATCGAGGACAAGCTGTGGCGCGCGTACGGTACGTTGCGTTTTGCGCGTAGTCTCACCTTCGAGGATGCGATGAGCCTCCTCAGTGGCGTGCGACTCGCGGCAGGTCTGCAACTGATCCAGGGTCTCAGTGTATACACGCTCAACAAGCTCCTGATATTCAGTCAGCCGGCGCACCTTGCATGGTCGGAAGGACACGAGCTGACGGATGCCGAAGCCGACGTAGCGCGAGCGCGTTTCATACGGCAGGCACTAATCGACGAGATGGGCCCGATCCAGTAGTGGATCGGAAAGCGTTTGAGGTACTATGAACGGTTACAACTTTACTGAGCGGGTTCGAAAGGTCCTCCAGATGGCGCGGGAGGAGGCCCAACGGCTCCACCACGAATACGTGGGCACGGAGCACATCCTGCTTGGCCTCATCCGCGAAGGCGAGGGCGTCGCTGCGGCGGTGCTCCAGAACTTGAACGTCGATCTCGACGAAGTTCAGCAGAAGATCGAGGAGACGGTCAAGAAGGGGAAAGCCGTCCAGGCCACCGGGCCTGACCTCCCCTACACGTCGCGCGCGAAGAAAGTCCTGGAACTCGCCATGAGCGAGGCGCGCGAACTCAATCACAGCTACGTCGGTACCGAGCACCTGTTGCTCGGCCTCCTGCGCGAAGAGAAGGGCATCGCGGCGCAGGTACTGACGGAAGCCGGCGTGAACCTCGACGCCGCGCGCACCGAAACGCTTCGCTTGCTCGGCACCGAGATGCCGCAGCAGGGTGGCGCGACGGCGCAGGCTTCGGGGCAGTCGCCGCCGGCGGCAGCGCCGAAGACGGACAAGAAGTCCAAGACGCCGGCACTCGATCATTTCTGCCGCGACCTCACGCAGCTCGCCGCCGAGTCACAGCTCGATCCGACCATCGGCCGGCAGAAGGAAATCGAACGCGTTATGGAAATCCTGACGCGTCGCAAGAAGAACAACCCGGTCCTCATCGGCGAACCAGGGGTCGGCAAGACGGCCATTGTCGAGGGCCTTGCCCAGTTGATTGCGACTGGCGAATGCCCCGACGCGCTGCGCGACCATCGCGTGCTGTCGCTCGACATGGCGGCGGTCATTGCGGGAACGAAATATCGCGGCCAGTTCGAGGAACGCCTCAAGGCGGTCATGAACGAGATCGCGCAGAACAAGAACGTCATCCTGTTCATCGACGAGTTGCACACGCTCGTTGGCGCGGGCGCTGCGGAAGGCGCCATCGATGCCAGCAACATGCTCAAGCCCGCGCTGGCGCGCGGCGAGTTGCAGTGCGTGGGTGCGTCGACGTTGAACGAATATCGCAAATACATCGAGAAGGACGGCGCACTGGAACGTCGCTTCCAGACCGTCATCGTCGATCCGCCTTCGATCGACGAGACCGTCGCCATCCTTCGCGGCCTGCGCAAGAAATACGAGGACCATCACCGCATCGAGATTCCCGACGATACGCTCGTCGCGGCGGCGAAGCTTTCGGAGCGCTACATCACCGACCGCTTCCTGCCTGACAAGGCGATCGACGTGATCGACGAAGCGGGTGCCCGGGCGCGGTTGGCGGCACAGGCGCCGCCGCCGGAAGTGGCACAGCTCAAGGAAGAACTCGAGAAGGTCAACACCGAAAAGGAAGCCGCGGTGCGTGACCAGAACTTCGAGCGCGCTGCGGGACTGCGTGACAGTGAGCGCGTGCTGCAGGGTGACATCCGCAAGAAGCAGGAAGAGTGGGAGAAGCGTCGCCAGTCACACCGGCCGTCCATCTCCGAGGAAAACGTCGCGTTCATCGTCAGCCGCTGGACCGGCATTCCGGTCACGCGCCTGCGTGAAGCGGAAACCGCGCGACTCCTGCGCATGGAAGAAGAACTGCACCAGGCGGTCGTGGCGCAGGAAGAGGCGATCCGTTCCATCGCGCGTTCGATTCGTCGCAGTCGCGCTGGACTGAAGGATCCCAAGCGGCCCATCGGCTCGTTCATCTTCAGCGGCCCGACCGGCGTGGGAAAGACGGAGCTGGCGCGCGCGCTGGCGAAGTTCCTGTTCGCCGATCCCGCGGCGCTGATTCGCGTCGACATGAGCGAATACATGGAGAAGTTCTCGGTGTCACGCCTGATCGGCGCGCCCCCGGGATACGTGGGCTACGAAGATTCCGGAACGCTGACGAAGGCGGTTCGCCGCAAGCCGTATAGCGTGGTGCTGCTCGACGAAATCGAAAAAGCACACCCGGACGTCTTCAACATCCTGCTGCAGGTGCTCGATGAGGGACACCTCACCGACAACTACGGCCGGGTGATCGACTTCAAGAACACCGTCGTGATCATGACGTCGAACGTTGGCGCGAAGGACATCTCGAAGAACAAGTCGCTTGGCTTCACGGCGCCTGACTTCAAGGCCAGCTTCGAGCGCATGGCGGAGAAGGTGAAAGAGGAACTGCAGCACGTCTTCAATCCGGAGTTCCTCAACCGCGTGGACGACATCATCGTCTTCCACCCGCTGCAGCGGGACCACATCCGATCGATCGTTTCCATCCTCCTTCAGGAGGTCAGGAAGCGGTTGTCAGAGGAAGAGCTCTCGGTGCGGCTCAGCGAAAGCGCGACCGACTTCCTGGTGAAACACGGCTACGACGAGCAATACGGCGCCCGACCCCTGAAGAGGGCCATCCAGCGCTACATCGAGGACCCGCTCAGCGAGAAGATCCTCCTGGCGGAATTCTCCAAGGGTGACGAGATCGAGATCGACGTCGCCCCCGATGGGACGAAGCTCGAGTTCCGGGTTCTGTCGCCCCAGCCCAACGCGTAAGCCCTTCTTAAGTAATCCGTGTCTAACAACCGGCCGGGGTGTGAACCGGCCGGTTTCGACTGTGTATATTAGGCCCCATGCTTCGCAAAGCCTTCTCGTTCTTGTTGTTCGCCGCAATTCCCGGAGTCGTTTCGGCTCAGGATCTTTCTGCGGTCAGTCGGTGCGCAACTCCCGACTCCATTGCGGTGCGAGGCAATCGTCGGACTGACGTTGGCTCTATCCTTAGCACAAGCGCGCTCGTTCCCGGGACCCAGCTCAACTACCGGATCCTGCAGCGGGCGCTTCGGGATCTCTATGATACCGGCAACTTCGAAACGATCACCCTGACGTGTGACCTCGGCGAACCGGGACCCGCGATACTCTCGTTCAACGTCGTTGAGCGACCGCTTCTCGAGGGGATCCAGATTCGCGGCGTGAGCCGCATCTCCGAGCGCACGGTCCGCGACCACGCGGACTTGCCGGTCGCCCGACCTCTCGATCCGGCCGCGGTTTCGCGCGCGATTTTCGAGATCGACTCGACATACGAAAAGGCGGGCTATTACCTGGCCCGGGTTACCGCTGAATCGACCGTTGTTTCCGAGGGCAACGTCGGGATCACGTTCCACGTCGAGGAAGGACGGCGACTCGCCCTGTCGGGACTCCGCGTCATTGGAAACAAGAACGTGTCGGCGAGCGACATCGCCGGCGCGATGAAGACGCGGCCCGAGGGGTTCTGGTTCTTCCGCAACGGCGAGATCAACGACGACCAGTTCGCGGCCGATCTTTCCGAGCGCATCCCTGCGCTTTATGCGAGTCGTGGGTTCATCGACTTCCGGGTCGCGAAGGACTCGCTCCATGTCGATCGCGAGCACGGGAAGGCGTTGCTCGAGCTCACCGTAGTGGAAGGACCGCAATACAAAGTTGGCGAGTTCGAGGTCGTCGGAGGGCGGCACTACTCCGATGAGGAGGTCCGCGCGTATTACCCCTTCAGTACCTTCAGCCGGCCCCTCACGAGTCGCGTGACGGATTTTCTGACTCGTCATGCGGCGGCGCCGCAGGGAATATTCGACCAGGCGGCCTGGGAAGAGGCGACCAACCAGGTGCGCCAGGCGTACGCCAACGACGGGTACATCTATTCACAGGTGGCTCCAATCGTTGAGCGACGCGTGACGCCCGACAGCGTTCACTACGTTGACCTCCGCTGGGAAGTCGAAGAAGGCGCGCCGGCCATCATCAATCGCATCGAGATCGTGGGTAACGACTACACGACCGAGCAGTGTATTCGCGACCAGCTGGTGATCCTGCCGGGAGACGTGTACAACCACCAGCGACTGATCCAGAGCTGGCAGAGCATCGGCAACCTCGGGTTCTTCGAGACGCCGATGCCGCCGCCGGACCAGCGGCGCGTGAACGAACAGGGCGACATCGACCTGGTCTTCCGCGTGAAGGAGAAGCGAACCGGTAACGTCAACTTTGGCGCGTCGATGGGTCAGGGGACGGGCTTTGGTGGCTTCATCGGGCTCGACCAGCCGAACCTGTTCGGGATGTGCAAGCGCGGGGCGTTGCAGTGGCAATTCGGTCGCTACTTCAACGACTTCAACATGACGTATTCGGATCCGCGCGTCAGGCAGTCGATGGTTTCGGGCTCGGTCACGCTGTATCGCACCATGGCGCGGTATTACATCGCTGATCTCGGACGCAGCTTGCGTACGGGTGGCCAGACGCAGGCGGGCTTCCCGGTACCGTTCGACCTCTGGACCAGGCTGTACGTGTCTTACGCCGCGGAGGCCGTGAAATTCGGCGACAGCGGTTTGCTGGGCCAGACGGGTGCCTTGTACGGAGACGATTCGTTCCGGTCCACTGCGGGCCTCACGCTGACCCGTGATACGCGCGTCGGCAACCCGTTCCCGACCGCGGGCGGCAGCCAGTCACTGGGTGCGTCGTTTACCGGCGGTCCGTTAGGCGGAACCGCCACATTCCAGCGGTACACCTTTGAGACGACGGGGTACGTACCGGTTGGACAGATTGGTGGCACCCGGCCGGGTTCACAGCCCATGGTGTTTGTCGGCGGGTTGTCCACGCGAATGGGTGCGGTCCTTGGCAGCACTGGACCGTTCTTCTTCAACCAGGAATTCGCGATGGGTGGCGTGCAATACGGTGAGCGGCTTCGTGGCTACGAGGAGTTCTCGATTACGCCCCGGGGTTACCTGATCGGCACGAGCACCTACAACGCCACGCGTGCTTCGTTCGGCAAGGCATACTTCTCGAGTACTGCCGAATTTGGTTTGCGGATGAACCAGAGCCTCTACGTGAACACGTTCGCCGAGGCAGGCAACGTCTGGGCGCGAGCCCGTGAGATCAACCCGACCCGTCTCTTCCGGAGCACGGGCTTCGGTGCCTCGGTCATTACGCCGTTCGGCCCACTTGGGCTTGACTGGGCCTATGGTCTGGACCGGCTCAGTCCCATCGGAAGACGGGACCCCAAGTGGATGTTACATTTCCGGTTTGGCCAGATCTTCTAGCCGCGCTCCCGGTACTAATCCGGGGGTGTGAACGAAGGGGGCGGCCCGCGACTACCGCGACCGTCTTCCAACAAGGAGCAATAAAAATGGCACATTCGATCAAGTTGGCTGTCCTGGGCGCGCTTGTCCTTCCGGCTGCGACGGGGATGCTGTATGCACAGGCCCCCGCGGTGGCGCAAAAGTTCGCCTACGTGGATTCGCGCGCGATTCTGCAGAAAGCACCCGGCTCCGCCGCGATTCAGGCGCAGATCACCAAGGAGCGGGCCGACGCGCAAGCGTCAGTCTCGAAGATGCAGGACTCACTCCGCGCGATGTACGACGCGTACATGAAGGAGCAGCCCACCCTGACGCCGACGCAGAAGGAAGCACGTGAGAAGGCGCTCCAGGCGAAGAACGGTGAGTTCGACCAGCGCGTTGCCCAGATGGATCAGGACATGCAGAAGCGCCAGTACGACCTCATGCAGCCGATGATGGCGCAGATCCGCACGGTGCTGGACGCGATTCGCATGGAGGATTCGTACACGTTCATCTTTGATGTCGGCAATGATCCCGGCTTGATTGTCGCGGCAGACAAGAACCTCGATATCACCGAGCGGGTGCTCTCGCGGCTCAAGCCAGTCAGCGCGACGGTTGCACCACGTCCAGACTCGACCAAGGCTGGCGCCACCAGGCCGGCTCCCGCTGGTGTCACCAAGCCTCCGGTAAAGCCGCCAACGCAGTGAGCGGTGACGGCAGTAGCCACGAATCGAACAGCAGCGGTGAGGGTGTTCGCACCCTCACCGCTGCGGACATTGCGGGGGCCGTCGGTGGTGAATTGCGCGGCGACCCGGGAGCCCGCGTTGGCTCCGTGGCTCCGCTGCATCGCGCGGGTCGCTCGGACCTGACCTTCCTCGCGACACCGCGGTACGCGGCGCTGCTCGCGAGCAGCAGCCCCGGCATCCTGCTGGTGACGCCAGAACTGGCTACGACGCCCGGGATGCCGAGTTCCGTGGTGGTGGTCGAAAAGCCGCTGGAAGCGCTCCTGGGCCTCCTGCCGAGGCTTTATGCGATCCGGCGCCAGTCGACCGGCATTCACTCCACGGCGCATCTCGGACGGGGCGTCATCCTCGGCCAGGACGTGTCAATTGGTCCGTATGCCGTTATTGGTGACGGCGCGAGTGTGGGAGATCGCACCTCAATTGATGCCCACGTTGTCGTGGGCGATGGCGTCACCATCGGCACCGATTGCCACCTCTTCCCGGACGTTACGCTGTACTCGGGCTCGTCGATCGGGAACCGCGTGATCGCTCACTCCGGTGTTCGGATCGGCGGCGATGGCTACGGCTACGTGTTCGCGAAAGGCGCGCACCAGAAGATTCCGCACGTGGGCAGGTGCCTCATCAACGATGACGTCGAGATCGGCGCCAACACCACGATCGATCGTGGCAGCATCGACGACACCGTCATTGGTGCCGGGACCAAGATCGACAACCTCGTGCAGATCGGACATAACGTCTCGATCGGTAAGCTCTGCCTGATCATGTCGCAGTGTGGGATCTCGGGGTCAGCGCGGATTGGCGACGGATGCATTCTTGCCGGGCAGGCAGGAATCGGGGGACATCTCGAAATCGGTGACCGCGCGAGAATCGCGGGGCAAGCGGGCGTGTTCGGAAACGTGCCCGCCGGCGAAACGTGGTCGGGGTATCCGGCGCGACCGCACAAGGAGTCGTTGCGCGCGTCGGCGGCGCTGTTCAAGCTGGCTGGAATGATCAAGCGCCTGGAGCGCCTGATAGCGGAAAAAGAGTGACATCAGGCAGACGTACGATCGCCCGCGAAGCGGAGATCGAGGGAATAGGGTTACACCTGGGCAAGCCATGCCGCTTGGTCTTCCGGCCTGCCGCTGCCGGATCGGGCATTGCGTTCATTCGGACGGACCGCGGTGGGATGCGTGTCCAGGCCACGGCTGCCACGGCGGTGCTGGCGGAGCGCCGAACTCAGCTTGGGGAAGGCGAAGACGCGCTGCACACTGTGGAGCATGTCCTGGCTGCGGTATCAGGAGCTGGAATCGACGACCTGAACATCGAAATGGATGGTCCCGAGCCTCCAATCGCCGACGGGAGTGCGCGGCCTTTTCTCGAGGCACTGGTGGGGGCAGGCGTTGCGTCGAATGGAGGGAAAGTGGACTATCTCACCGTCAGGACGCCGTTCGTGGTCAGGGACGGCGAGTCGGAATACGAGGTCTCGCCTTGTGACCGGCTCGACCTCGAGGTCACGATTGATTTTCCGCATCCGTTGGTCGGTGGGCAGCGCGGGCAGTGGACGCTGACGCCGGAAACGTTTGCGACCGAGCTGGCCCCCGCGCGCACGTTTGGCTTCCGGCATGAGGTCGAGATGCTGCGCGCCCGCGGCCTCATTCAGGGCGGCTCGACATCAAACGCGTTGCTGCTGGACGAGGGCGGAGTCGTGGAGAATTCGCTGCGTTGGCCGGACGAATTCGTGCGGCACAAGGCGCTGGATTGTGTGGGTGACCTGGCGCT
>DATMBT010000506.1:0-5556 GCA_035559475.1 Gemmatimonadaceae bacterium | reverse complement strand
TCGACAGCGCCGCGAGCACATTGATCCGCATCGCCACGTTAGGTGCTATGGGCAGCACGGAGAACGCGCGTCCGATGATGACGAACAGCGGATTGCCGGGCGGATGTGGCAGGCCAAACGTGTAGGCCGCCGCGATGTATTCGCTCGCGTCCCACATCGCCGTCGTTGGCGACAGGGTGGCCAGGTAGAGCGCGAAGACCGCCGCGCCGGCGAACAGCGCCTCGCGGTACGGTGGGCGCACAACGTTCTCCGTTGGCCGGCGTCCGGCGAGGATCGCCCACGGGATGGCCGCGCAATAACCGACGGTCAGCAGGATCGCCGACAGGGTGATGCCCCCGCGCACGAGGTCGAGGTAGCCGAGCGCGAGCACGGCGAGCGCGACAAGCCATGGGAGGCGCGGTGACAAGAATTTATCTCTTGTGGGCATGCTTCGAGGAGGCGGTGAGTTGGGGTGATCAGGAACGCGGCCGGGAGATTGTTCCGCTTACGCTGAGACCGAGTGCATAACGAGCCCACGCCCGCACGGCGGGGTCGGGGTCGTGGCGCGCGGCGGCCTGCGCCACGTCCACGGAATCGGCGCGCTGGGCCAGCCGCACCACCGCCCACGCCCGTGACTCCCAGCGGGAATCCCGCATGAGCGAGGTCAGCGTCGACCGCGTAGGCGCCAGGCGAACTGTGGCCATCGGGCCAACCAGAAGCAGCGTGACCACGGCGCCAAGACGCACCGCGCATTGTGCCGGAGCGGCCACGCGGCGATGGATGTTGGTCACTGCTTCGAGCCTGCTACGGAGTCCCCGATGCCGCACCAGGGACATGGCCGCCGCCATCTGCCCGGGTCCCCGCGCAGCCGCCGATGCGGCGAGCCATTCGGCGTAGTCGCTGCGGCGCACTCCACTCAACAGGACGCGATCGTCGCATGCCTCCTCGATATCCACGTCGAATCGACGGGCCAGCCACCAGGCGCCTGGATGAAACCAGAACACGGCGCAGACGAGTCGCGCCGCGAGGCGAACTGCCGCGTCACATCCGCGCACGTGCGCCAGCTCATGGCGGAGGACCGCCTGCAACCGGCCGCTGGACCAGTCAACCGCCGCGGCAGGAAGCATGATCACGGGGTTGAGAAGGCCCCACGTCACCGGCACGGCGACTTGCGGCGAAGCGACGAGCCGCACGCCGCGAAATAATCGGCGCTGGCCGTCCGCCGCATTGCCCAGGATCATTCGCCATCGGGGCGAATCGAGTTCAGTCGCGCGGCGGGAGGCTGACCTCAGCCGCCGGCGGGCTATGACCGTTGGAAGGACCACGGCGATCACCCCGGCCCAGTAGAAGCCAACAATGGCGTGACCTGCAGTCATCACCGAGGTCCGGGCGTGTTCGCCAGGCTCGACACCCGCGGCCGCGACGAGTTGCCAGCGGCCTAACGTCGCGATGGGCCACGTCAGGAATTCCGGGAGAACCCAGGCCATCCAGTGGACCGGCGCCAGGCGGCCCACGGCCATCGCCACGAGCACCACGACTGCGCTGCGCCAGACGATCACCCGCGTACCCGCGTTCGAGTGACGCAACAGCAGTCCCGCGACGAAGGCGGCAAGGAGTGGGAGCGTGGCGAGCAGCGACAGGTTGTATACGTCGCTGATCGCGCGCGCACTGTCCGCGGGGATGGCTACGGCGAACAGGTCTGGTGGCATCGTTCAGCGCCCTTCGGCACGTAGCCGTTTCACCACGGCCGAAAACTCAGCGCGTTCGGATGGCGTCAGCGGCTGCTCGGCTTCGTCGAGCAGCGCCGAAACGGCAGCGGCGCGCGATCCGTTGAAGAACGTGCTGAGGAGATGCCGGACTGCAGATCGTTGTGCCTGCGTCCTGGGCGTCGTGGGGGCGTAGACGTGGCGGTTGCCGTCCTTGCTGTGTTTCAGGTGGCCTTTTGACTCCAGAATCCGCAGCAGCGTTCGGACGGCGGCCGGATGTGGAGGATCGTCGAGTTCGTCCCGGATGCGCAGCGCAGTGGCACTGCCCAGGCGGTAGACGACGTCCATGATCTCGCGTTCGCGACGGGCCAACGATGCCGCTCGGGCTGGGGCAGGAGCCATAGATAAGAACTTATCTCTTCCGGTGCACTCGTTCAAGAGGGGAACGAGGGCGCAACGCCGAACTAGGGGTGTCGACCTGCCCAGTCGTGGAGAACGCGTCTACCAGTCGAGTCGGCGCGCGCAATGACAATAACGGAACGCCTGAGGGCGTGCTCAGCGGTATTGAGTCCGCGGAATTGTGAATGCTCAGATCGCTGCGTCTTTAAAAACGTGACGAACACGCGACGAGTCCGACTTCGATGCGTTGGTGTCGTCACCGGCTCATCGCGTCCGGCAAAACGATAATGCTGGGGTGGTGTACAAGCGCTGAGGTGAATCAGCGTGTTAGAGCGAGTCGAGCTGGTGCATCGAACCCGGACAGGAGGTGTACGGATGCCCCGAGAGTCTGGTGTGGCGCTGCGGCAATCGGTGAATGAGCCTCGTCAGCGCCGTCGTCGATACGAACCAAGAGTTGCCTATCAGCTTGCGGACCGATTGAAGCGCCTGGGAGTTCAGCTATCGGCCGCGAGAGGTCCATGGCAGGCGGGGCGCCTGAAACTTGGTCGCCGAGGCCGCAATCGTCTTCAATTCATCCCGTTTGTCACGAACGGAAGCGCCGAGGTCATGGTGGACACCATGGAGCATGCGATCGATCTCTCCGGTTTTCTCAACTGGTGCGGTGTCGAGGACTTGACTCCGGTTTCCGATCTTGTGCTTCCTCGGGCGTTAACGCGCGGCTGAACTGAAGGCCGGCTGGTGCAGAAGCGATGACTGCCATCAGGGGCAGCCAATGTTCTGCAGTTGCGCATCCCAGCATGCCTTTATGCCGCCGTTGAAGTTAGGCGCGCGGATTGAACCTGTATGTGTAGCTGCGTTCCATTCAACCGTAGTCGTGGTGGCTGCTGATGCGTCGAGGAACGTCACCGAGCGCGCGTCGGCATTGACGTCGTAGGTCAGCCGGTCACCGTTGTCCGGCGTACCCGCGGTCACGTTGTTGAAGGAGACGCTCCAGTTCGTGGCATTCGCATGAGTCCAGTCGATGCGCAGCAGTTCACGATTCGCGGTCGGCTGTGCCGCGTCGAAGACGTGCCACGTTCCCGATTCGCCGCTCAATGCTGCGCTCCCGCTGTAATAGAGAAAATCATCCAGCGGCGGATTCGTGCCACTCGCCGAGATGCGCATCTCCCAGAGTGAGTTCGATCCTGACCCCTGGGCCGAAAGATTCGCGGCGAAAGATTGTCCGTTCACGACAGTCGTGTAACGCCAGTGAAAGGCGCCGTCCTCGAACACCGGATCCTGCGATGCTGCAGCCGCGAACGTCGCGACTGGCACTGCCATGACCAGAGTTGTGACGGCATTCGCGACCGTGACGGAAAAAGCAGCGGCGAGGAAATTGGCCCCCCCAATCGTCGCGGCGGCGGTATTCGATACGGCCGTCTGGTCGAAGAGGCTGAAGTCTGCCCGCATTGAATTGGCGGACGGCAGTGTTGGTGCCTCTCCGGGGTTCGATGCGGACGAGTCATTGCACGCCGCCAGGATCCCCAGGGGGACCGCGAGTGCCAGCGCCATCGAGCGAAATACTTTCGTCATGAAGTCCTTCCCCGCAAAAGGGTGGTCGAACCCAACTTTCCACGCGCCGTACCGAGGTCGCTACGCAGCGATCCGCATCCTACCCTGACCGCATGCCTGGGTTCACCGCAACGGTGAATACCGCTGGCACATGCGGAGCATGCATTCTGGCAATAAGGACCGGCCATAAATAACGACCTCCCTTACATCACCGGTGCGATCTTCAGCACATTACGTGTGAACGAATGGGCCCTCTCGGCGTTTCGAGAACTTCTGCATCCATATGATTACCCTCGACCCCATCGCCCGCGCCCTCGTGGCCGCGGACTCGGAGGCCGCCGACAAGCTCGGCGCGCCTAACTACGACGAATTCCAGAGCGACCGCGAAGTCTGGGAGCTCCTGCGCGAACGACCCTGGTCCGTGCTGCGCGTGACCATGCCGCACTGCGACGTCCGCACCCCCGAGGACATTGGCGAGGAAGGCTCCAAGGTCACGCTCGGCCGGGCCGTGGCCAACATGGCCCGCCTCATGAGCGACCCGATGGTGAAGAAGGCCATGCATATCTTCTGGGTCTACGAAATCACGCGACCCGGGCACGAAGAAAAGCCGCAGATCGGGCTGGGTGGACTGGCGCGGACGAATGAGATCCGGACGCCGACGAACCCGACGGGGAGCATTATCCGCAACGAGGGGATCCGCGAAGAGAAGGCGCGGGGGCGCGCCGTGCTCACCGAGGTCACGCACACCGACATGGGGACCGTCAACCTGGCGGTCGACGACACGAGCGGCGAGTTTCATGGCGCGTTAGGCGCGTATGCGCACTCGCACGCGCCGAGTTTCGAGACGCACGACGAGCAACACAACCAGCATCGCGTCTGGCTCGTGTCCGACCCGAAGGAGATCGACCGTTTCCGCGCGCTGCTGGCGCGTGAGCCCCATGCCTACGTCGCCGACGGGAACCATCGCAGCGCGGCGGCGGCCATGCTGGGCTACGAGCATTACCTCGCGGTGGTCTTCCCGTCGAAGACGATGACCATCGCGCCGTACAATCGCCTGGTGGACCTGGCTCGTGACCAGCGGTCAGGCCTTGTCACGCGGGTGCAAGGCTCGTTCCAGGTGGACCCGCACTCCGGTCTCGGCGCACTGCAACCGCAGCGGACTCACGAGATCGGCCTGTACGACGGCGCCGCGTGGTGGTCCCTCCACCCGAAGCCGGGTACGTTCGACCCCGCCGATGCGGCGCAGGACATCGACGCTGACATCGTGCAGCGCCAGATCATCGCACAGGTCCTTGGTGTGTCCGACCCGCGTGATCACCGAATCACCTACGTGGGCGCAAACCGCGACGCGGCCTGGCTGCAGGCGCAGGTGGATGAAGGACTCCACGGCTGCGCGCTCACGTTACCGCCGGTGACGATGGAGCAGTTTGTCCGCGTGTGCCTGCAGGACAAGCTCATGCCACCGAAGTCCACATGGTTTGTTCCGAAGATTCGTTCCGGATTAGTGATGGCGATGGTGTGAACTGAAGCTGGTTGCTGGTTGCTGGTTGCTGGTTGCTGGTCCTGGTACTGGTTGCTTGGACTTGTGCTGGATCCAGCGCCAGCAACCAGCAGCCAGAACGAGCAACCAGCAACCAGCACGCTACTTTCTCGGGCAAGCCGGCGCCGGCACGAGCGTCTCGCTCGGCGACGCGCGTGTCACGTTCAGGTACTGCACCTTCGGTGGCATCGTCGGCGCCAGCGTGATCGCCACGCGCAGTCGCCCACGATCGCACGCCATCATCCACTGGCCACGCAACGCGTTTTCGACCGCGAACGGCCCCTCGTTCCGGCACGGGCCAACTTCCGTCAACAATGCGGCAATGGCACGCTGGCGGCGGTCCTTCGATTCATCGAGGAACAGGTTCATCGCGGCCACGCT
>DATMBT010000505.1:0-3588 GCA_035559475.1 Gemmatimonadaceae bacterium | reverse complement strand
CGCTGGGCGCGCACACTGTTGCCGGCGGCATCCAGGGGCGGAGAGATGACCGCTATGCCGAACTTGCCCGGGGAGACGGCGATCAACCCGCCGCCAACGCCGCTCTTCCCTGGCAGTCCCGTCAGGTAGAGCCACTTTCCGGAATCGTCATAGAGGCCCGCGGTCGCCATCACCGCCAGGACCTCCGGAACATTCGCCGCGGATATCGCCTGCTTGCCCGTCACCGGGTTTTTTCCGCCGTTCGCCAGCGTCGCCGCCATCGTGGCGAGGTCCACCACATTCACGCCGATCGAGCACTGGCGCGTGTACAGGTCGACGGCCTGCTGCGGATTCGCCTTGATGTGCCCGTAGGCGTACATCAGCATCCCGATGGCCTGGTTGCGCTGGTTGGTCTCCGCCTCCGACTTGTAGACATCCTCGAGCACGGTGAGCTTGCGCCCGGCGAAGTCCTCGTGTGTGGTCATGATCTTGTTCCACACGGCGTCGCGCGAGCCGCCGCCTACCATGCTCGTAGCGGTGATGGCACCCGGGTTCACGAGCGCATTCATCTCCGCTCCGCGGTACTGCTCAACCGCGACAATGGAGTTGAAGACCTGGCCGGTCGCGTCCACACCCATGTTCCTCTGGATTGCGGCCGCGCCCGAATCCTCGATGACCCGCGCCATCGTGAAGACCTTCGAGATCGACTGGATCGAGACCTGGGTTTTCGTGTCACCGGCCGTGTACACCTTGCCGTCCGGCGTGACGATGGCGATGCCGAAGAGCTTCGGATCCACTTTCGCGAGCGCCGGGATGTAGTCAGCGTTCTTCCCCTCGGCCAGGTTCCGGTACTTCGCGAACGCCGCGTCCACTGCCGCCTGGGCCGCGACCGCGACATTCCCGGTGGACGTGCGCGTGGTCACCTGCGCCTGGACGGCGATCGGCGCGCAAATCGCGAGCGAAACAATGGCAAGCGTGAGGCGCCTGGACTGCGTCAACATCTCACATTCCTCCTGCAAACGTCTTCGAGAAGTTGTACCTGAACGAGACCTGGACACGGAAGTCGTCGGAAGTGAAGCCGTCGGAGAAGTTCTCCCGGTTACCCCACTGGAGCTCGGTACCCATCATCACGTTCGTCACCGGGGTGTAGAGCGCGTTGATCGACGCGTATTGCCCAAGGCTGTATGCCGAGGGGGCCTGTCCGTTGGAATTGTCGATGTCCACCATCGACCATCCCACGGCCGTACTCCATTTCGAGCTCCACGCGTGATCCAGGTACGCGACCAGACCGAGGTTGGGGAGCGCCTTGCCGACCAGCGGACGAACCGGGTCGCCAGGATTGGTCTCGACGCCGATGTCGACCGGGGCGTCATTGAAATAGTTCTCGGTGCCCTCGCCGTACACGACCTGGAGTCGCAGGGTGTTGCTGGAATTCGGCTTCCAGTTGGAGCTCAGGCTGAGGCCCCAACCCATTTCATTGCCGCTCAGGTCGAACTGGTCGGCGTTCAGGTCGTCGTAGTAGATCGCCCGCAGTATGCCAGCCGCTTCGACGTAGCCCCAGCCCCCGCCTACGCGCCATTCGGCGGAAAGGTCAGGAAGCGGGAACCGGGCCGCGATGTTCTGCAGCTCCACGCGATCGGCATAGATCCCCTGGTCACCGCTCGCGCCGGGACGTTCGAGGGCGACGGTGATGCGCCCCTTGTCGTCGTTCTTCGGCTGCCAGAAGATCTGGACATTCCGGAAGAAGGCCATCCCGTTAGGCCCCCAGTACTCGATCGTGTTCGGGAACACGTCAATGTCCATGAACGGGCTCCACGTCTGTCCGGCGCCCCAGGCTCCCCACTGGCCGTACGCGTGGCGCAGCCGGATCGTCGTCTGGCCGGCGTCCACACCGGTGCCGAACATTTCGAACTCGAACACTGCCTTCATGTTGGTGCCATTACTGGTGGTGCGATCGGCCCTCACCCCGAAGCGGCTCTGCCGCGCGCTGAAATGCGTGCGACCATCCTCACCGAACTCGTTCGCGAACGACGGCAGTTTCGTCGGGCGCATGGTGTCGAACCAGTCCGGGTGGTTCTGCTTGAAGTCGTACATCGCGTCCAGCATGGCAAAGCCATAGATCGTGATCGAGGTGCTGTCCGGGCTCTGGGCCTCGACTCGCGGCGAGGCAATCGCGAGCGACAGGCACGACAGCATGGTCACTTTCAATCCGTTCATTGCTCCCCCTGCGATGGTGTTCCCTCGTCGCCTCACGGCCGCCCGCTCCGTGCGACGCCCCCAGAATCCCTCAGCTTCCGTGCTGCGTGCTCAAAACGCCGCGCCGCGGCGTGGCCGGCGGCGTCGCGGAATAGCCGTGCAATCGTGTGCGCATTTCTTGCGGAGCAGTGTCCCGCGCACTGCGTCGGTCTGTCATCCTGCGAACGACGTCGGGACCTCATTCTTCAAGCACCAGAGTGTCGCGCTGCCGGCGGAGGCGGCGATTGGACTTTCGTCTAGCGAGCGCCACCAGACTCGGGGTGGGTTCAAGCCACATGCCTGTCGCGCCTAACGCGTGACAGGTGAGGCCGCTCAACAGTTGCCTTCGACGCTCGCGTGCTCGGCGATCAGCACCCGCTTCCGAGAGTGATGCCGCCGGAGTCACGCGACCACGTACCGAAGGTTCACTTGTTGAGCCGTTGAGCCCACGAGTAGTTGCTTGGGGATGCGGTTTCGCACCCAACGAGGATTGACTGATCGCATGGCGCCCGCTGGCGGCGTTCGTAGCCTGGCTGACGCGTCTCGTTCGCGCACGCTGGTGCGCCTGTGCCTCGCTGGCCTGTGCCTCACGTCTGGCACTGCAGTAGCCGAGGCGCAGAAAACGGACTCGGTCTGGATCCGCAATGGTGACAAAATCACAGGGGAGGTGAAGGTCCTTTTTCGGGGCCGGCTCAAGTACTCGACCGATGACCTGGGCACCATCTATATCGAATGGGACAAGGTGGACCGGATCCACAGTCCCGTGACGTACGAGATCCAGCTCGAGTCGGGCGAGAAGTTCTACGGGCCCCTGCGAGTGGCTCGCAGCGGTGCGCTGTTACTGGGCGCCGACACGATCCCGTTGGCCAGGATTGTCGCAATCACTCCGATCCGCCGAACGCTGCTCGCGCGCATGAACGGGTACCTCGACCTCGGCCTGTCGTACCAGAAGGCGCACAGCGCCTTTCAGCTCACCAGCGGCGCCAAGGCAGTCTATCGAGCGCGCATCGCCGAGACCTCAGTCGAATACAGCTCATTCGCCGAGGCTCGGGACGACGCAGACGAAACCGCGCGCTTCACGGCGGGCTTCACCGAACGGGTTTTCATAGGGCTTCGCTGGAGCGCTGGACTGGGCGGCGGTTTCGAGCGCAACGACGAGCTGGACCTGGCGGGCCGGTTGAGGATTCTGGCCTTCGGGGCACGAACGCTCTCCAAGTCCAACCACGTCGACCTGTGGGCGTCAGGAGGCCTCGTTGCGACGCAGGAGAAGTACTTCTCCAATGATTCGACGTCTTCCGGCTACGAGGGATACCTCGGCGCCTCATTCAGCGCGTTTCGTTACGACCGGCCCAAGCTCGATGCCAACATCACGAG
>DATMBT010000504.1:0-2804 GCA_035559475.1 Gemmatimonadaceae bacterium | reverse complement strand
GACCTCGCCTAACGGCGTGGCGCGCGTGACCTCGACGCCGAACCGGCACTCGATGCCAGGCTCCTTCGCGACCGCGTCGAGCAGCATGCCCTGGAGCGTGGACCGGCGGAGCATCACCGCGCGGGGCTGCTTGCCCCGCGGCGCCAGCAGCGTCCTTCCGAACGCGTCAACAATCCTGACTTCCGTTACTGTCCGTGCCACGCCCAGTGCGGCGTGCAGGCCTAACGACTCCAGGACGGCCAACCCATTCTCGGCGATGGCGATTCCGGCACCGATTTCCTTCGGCTTGGCTACCCGCTCAACCAGCGTGACCGTGGCTCCGGCGCGAGCGAGCACGAGCGCGGCCGCGCACCCGCCGGTGGCGGCGCCGCAGACCACGATGTTCAAGCCGGACAGTATCATTTGTGAACGAGGGGAAAGCACCTGTAACATGCCGCGCCACAACGATTTCTGACCAGTCTGTCAGCGGAAGCGCTGTTACAGGAGTCGTATTCGAACGGAAACAGGTTCAGCACGCCTCCGTAGTATTCAGGAGTCCCAATCTCCCCCCACCAAGGCAGGAAAGTGTCTGCTTCAATGATTCGCATCGCACGCGCGGCCGGGTTGGGCGCGCTCCTCGTTTCTGCGCCGGCACTGGCGCAGAACGTCCCGCTCAAGGACCTCCCCAAGCCTACGCGAGAAATCGAAGATCCTTTCTCGTTGGTCACCAGCGCCCTGGAGATCAAGCCGGGCCAGGTGATCGCTGTCGATGGCACCGAGATGGAGATGTCATTGGTCGATTTCGCGAAGGGATCGAAGACGCCGATCGGACGGCAGGGCAGTGGACCCGGTGAATATCGCGCGCCGGCGGGACTCTTCCGCCTGGCGGGTGATACGATCTGGGTACTCGATGCCGGGCAGCAGCGGCTCGTGTCGTTCAATCCGGACCTGACGCCGGGTACGACGATGTCGTTCCTCACGTTCGACCAGTCAACGATGACCGCGATGACGGCGCCTTTTTTCGGCGATCGCAAGGGTCAGCTCTACGCGAGCGGGATGGTGATCCAGGCGGGTCGTGGCGGTGGCGGAGTACAGATGACGATTCCGGACTCGGTCAAGTTGGTGCGCCTCGACCCGCGCAATAAGGAAGCACGCAGCGAACTTGCCACGGTGCGCTTCCCCACGAGCGGCAAGCCGGACATCAAGGTCAACGGCACGTCCATCAAATACTCCCTGGCGTATCCAGGCCTTGTGGCGTCGGACCCGTGGACGGTGTTCCCGGACGGTCGGGTGGCGATCGTGCGCGGGGCGACGTACACGGTGGAGTACATAACGGCGGACGGCAAGAAAACCTCTTCCCGCATCGAGTATGACGCCATCAAGGTGACGCCTCTCGACCAGAAGGCCGAGATGGATGAGGCCCAGAAGCAGATGAAGGAGCAAAGCAAGGCGGCCCAGAAAATGATGCCCGCCAACTTTTCGATGGAGCTCGAGCTCCTGCCCCCGGCCTCCTGGCCGGCGAACTATCCGTCGGTGGCGCCGTTAGGCGCGCTGGCCGCGCCGGACGGACACCTCTGGGTGAAGCGGTCCACTCCGTTCCGGGTTGGTCGGGAGCAGTGGGACGTGATCGACCAGTCGGGAAAGCTCGTCGCCCGCTGGCGCCTGCCGGCAAAGACCACGCTCGTCGCGATCGGGCAGGGCGTCGTCTACACGGTCCGCACGGATGAAGACGACCTGCGGTACCTGCAGCGGGTAGAAGTCAAATAACTACTCACTATCCCGAAGCGTGATTGTTTTCACGCATGGACGATAAAGTCACCTTCCAGCGCTTCTTCCGCCTGACCGCGCGCGGCCTTTCGCTGCGCTGCCCGCGCTGTGGCGGAGGTTCGATCTTCCGGAGTTGGTGGTCGCTCAAGGCGACCTGCCCGCAGTGCGGTTTCCTGCTCGATCGCGGTGAGCGGGACTTCTGGATCGGCGGCTACGCGGTGAACCTGGTGCTGGCCGAGTTCATCGTGACCGCCATCCTGCTGACGATCGTCCTCATGAGATGGCCAGTGGTACCGTGGACCTTCCTGCAGTTCGGCGGAGCGGCCCTGGCGGTCATTTTTCCGATCCTGACCTTCCCGCTCTCGCGAGTGCTGTGGCTGGCGTGGGATTACTGCTTCAGGCCTGTGCGCGACTAGCTCACGCGTCGCGGAAGAGCTCCTCGAGGGTCATCACAAACGGGACCGAAGCGCCTTCCGGGTGCCAGGTGATTCGTTCGGTTTCGAATTCCGGGAACGCGAGATCGGGTCGCCAGACTTCGACCCGTCGCGCATCGGCGTCGACGATCCAGTAGAGCGGGACCTGCTCATCCTGGTAGAGCCGTCTCTTGGTGAACCGGTCGGAGTGGAGGCTCGAGGGGCTGAGCACCTCGGCGCACAGCAACATCGTCATCATTCTGGACCAGTCCCAGGTCCGCATTTCCTCCAACGGGAAGACGAAAACGTCTGGCTGGACGATGGTGTCTGGCCGCCCCCATGAAATGTCGGCCGGAGCCATGAGCACCTGGCCCACCCGTTCGCGCGCCAGGTACAGGCGTAGGGCAACCAGCAGCCGTAACACGATCTCCTGGTGCCACGCTCGAGGTGCGGGGCTCACCAGAAGTTCCCCGTACACCAGTTCGTAGCGCGGCCACGGCCGATTCTCGTCGATGAAGTCGCGGACCATGTCAGCCGTGTAATACAGCGGAGCGGGCATACCCATACTTTCGCCTCGGCGGAACGCGGGATGCAAGGGTGCATGACGCGACGGTACCGCCGGGTTCATTGCTGCCCGTCATCATG
>DATMBT010000503.1:0-3247 GCA_035559475.1 Gemmatimonadaceae bacterium | reverse complement strand
GACTCGACGTGGGGCGCGGGGTTCTCGGAGCGCGTGCCCACCGCAATCCTGCGCGTGAGCCAGTTGATCGGCGGCGTGGCAGCAGGCGCGTTCGACGACGCTGACCGGCTGGTGGGGTTTGTCTTCGGCATGACGGGCTTGCGAGACCACGAACTCGTGCACTGGTCCGACATGCTCGCGGTCCGTGAAGAGCTGCGCGGCCAGGGTATCGGCGAACAGCTCAAGCAATACCAGCGCGATAAGGTGCTCGCGCTTGGCGTGAAGTCGATGCTGTGGACCTTCGACCCGCTCCAGGCCGGGAACGCGCACTTCAACATCAACCACCTCGGCGCGCTGCCTGTCGAATACGTCAGGGACATGTACGGCAACACCGGCAGTGCCCTGCATGGCACTATGCCGACCGATCGGTTCATCGTGCGCTGGCAGCTCGACCCGCCGTCAGTTCCACTGGGCGCCAACACGGATCCTGACACCGTTCGAGTCGAGATACCGGCTGACTTTGCCGCCGTTCGCCGGGAAGGCGCCGACGCAGCGATGCGGTGGCGACTGGCGATTCGCGAGAGGATGGCCGACCTCCTTGGCCGCGGGTACCGCGTGGTAGCCTTCGAAAGGCCCGCGAACGGATCGCCGTGTTACCTTCTCAGGCAGCACGAATGATCGAACTGACCTCTATCAGCCTTCGCGAGATCCGGCTCCCGCTCAAGGAGCCGTTCCGCATCTCGTCAGGCATTGTCTCCGAGCGGCGGATTGCGCTTCTTGAGTTGCGGGACGAGTCGGGCGTGACCGCGTGGAGCGAGTGCGTGGCCGGTGAGTCGCCTAACTACTCGCCGGAAACCATCGACACCGCCTGGCTCGCGATCACCGAGTGGCTGGCGCCGCGCGTCCTCCGACGCAAGTTTGACCTGCCTGGCGACGTGCTGCCGATCCTCGAACAGGACATCCGCGGCCACCTCATGGCCAAGGCGGCCGTCGAGATGGGCATCTGGGGACTCGAGGCCACGAAGCTGGGCATGCCGCTGTCGCGACTGCTCGGCGGCACGCGACGCGAAATCGACGTCGGGATTTCCCTCGGAATCCAGAAATCACCCGACCAGCTGGCCAGGCGCGTGACCGATGCGCTTGCAACCGGCTATCGCAAGGTGAAGATCAAGATCATGCCGGGATCGGACATCGAATACCTGCGGGCGGCACGCGAGGCGGCCGGAATGTCGGCTCCGCTGATGGCGGATGCCAATAACGCCTACACCATGGACGACGCCGACCATCTCACGGCGCTCGATGACTTCCAGCTGATGATGATCGAGCAACCCCTGGCCTGGGATGACCTCGTCAGGCACGCCGACCTGCAGCGACGCCTCCAGACGCCAATCTGCCTCGACGAATCGATCACGTCGCTCGACCGCGCCCGCGACATGCGCGCGTTAGGCAGCGGGCGGATCGTGAACATCAAGCCGGGCCGCGTCGGCGGGCTGGCCTCATCGATCGCCATCCACGACTTTTGCGAGTCGACCGCGATCCCGGTCTGGTGCGGTGGCATGCTCGAGAGCGGGATCGGCCGGGCATACAACGTGGCGCTGGCATCACTCTCCAACTTCGTGAAACCGGGCGACGTATCGCCGAGTTCCCGGTACTGGGAGCGTGACATCGTGACGCCAGAGTGGACGATGACGCCGCACGGTACCATGGCTGTACCGGATGGCGCAGGACTCGGCGTTGATGTCGATGTGGATCGGATCGAAAACCTGACGGTGCGGGAGACGACGCTGTCGTGACGCGGGAATCGGGAATCGGCGTGAACGTTGACAACCTCTTTTCTGCTGAAGCCAGCGCGCGACTCATCGACCTGAGGCGGGCGCTGCACCGTCATCCCGAGCTGTCGTGGAAGGAAGAGCGCACCGCTGATCGACTCGAGGCGGCGCTGCGCGCGATCGGCATCGAAGATGTCCACCGAGCCGCCGGAACTGGTGTCATCGGGCGAGTTCCGGGCACGGATCGCAAGGCACCGGTGGTCGCCATTCGCGGTGACATCGATGCGTTACCAATCCATGAAGCAACCGGACTGCCGTATGCGTCGGAGGTCGCCGGCGTCATGCACGCATGTGGTCACGATGTACACGCGACGTGGGCGGTCGGAGCGGCGATGTTGCTGGCGAAGAAGCCTGCGCGTGGCGACGTGCTCATCGTGTTGCAGCCCGCCGAAGAAGTTGGCAACGGGGCACCGGCGATCCTGGCCAGCGGCGCACTGGATGACGTCAAGGCAATCTTTGGCGCGCACGTGGACCGGCGCTTTGCCGTCGGCCAGGTCGTCGCGCAGGCAGGCCCGCTGGCCGCATCGGCTGACTCGTTCGTCATCGAGGTCATGGGAAAGGGCGCACATGGCGCACGGCCGCACGAGGGTATCGACCCGATCGTTGCCGCCGCCGCCATCGTTGGCACACTCCAGACCATCGTCTCGCGCCGGCTCGACCCGGGCGCCGTTGCGGTCGTGACCGTGGGCTCCATCCACGGCGGATCAGCGCCTAACGTGATCCCGGAACTCGTAACGCTGACCGGCACAATCCGCGCCATGCACCCAGCCGTGCGTGCGGCGCTGCATCGCCACGTCGCGGAGATGGCGACGCAGGTGGCTGCGGCGCATGGCGCGACCGTGAAGGTGGTCATCGAGCAGGGTCCGCCGCCGATCGTGAACCCGGATCGCGAGTCAGGCTGGGCGCGAACGGCCGCCGAGCGCGTGCTTGGCGCGGAGAACGTGGTGCCGTTCGGGATCATCAACATGGGCGGCGAGGACTTTGCGTGTTACCTCGAGCGCATTGGAGGCTGTTTCCTCAGGGTCGGCGCCCGTGAGCCTGGCGGCGAACCCGCGCCAGCGCACAGTCCGGGATTCGTGGCGGCCGAGGAAAGTATATTTGTCGGAGCGGCGGTACTCGCAGAATGTGCGCGAGTAGCGAGCGAACAACTGAAGGGTTCCTGACTCCGTAAGAGCCTTAAACCGCGGAGATCGCGAAGGCGGCAGAGGACATTCGCCGTAACCCCTCGGCGATCTCTGCGCGCTCCGCGGTTCAATTATTTCCGTAGTACTGGTGAAGACGAGGCCTCACTTGAAACAGGAGACTGGACTCCCTGGCCTGTAGCCTGCTCCTTTGCCCGGGTCGCGGTGAAAGTGGCTGACCCATTCCCGCCCAGTTCGACCGTGCCCTTGAGCGCGTCGGCTCTCTCGACCGTGCCGGTAAAGGTCATGGTAAAGGGA
>DATMBT010000502.1:0-5579 GCA_035559475.1 Gemmatimonadaceae bacterium | reverse complement strand
CCGATGGCTTTCAGCGTGTACCACACGATGGTCGTCGCAATAGCGACGTTGATCGCGAACCGCAGGCCGACGAGATGCGCTTCTTCAAGGCCAAACCGTTTCATCAACGCTTCGGCCTGGCGGACTGCGGGTCGCGTCATGATCGTTCGTGCGACGTGGGCGCGTTGCAGGCGATAAAGAACGCCTCGGCCTTTCTCAGCGCGTCCGGTGAGCCCTTCTTGATCTTCTCGAGCACTGGGGAGACCAAGGACGGGCCATCGGCATATCTCCCGGGCTTGGGCAACGGGACCCGTCCTGCCCATGTCGTCGGTTCGGCCTCCCTGGTCGCATTGGCCATCGGTGTTTGCTTTCTCAAGGTCCCCTGATCACACGCCCGCCGCAACAGTTCCCCGCCCTTCGTTGCGTCGGTCACAACATGCCGTGACTATTGGCGCGCAATCGAGTCGATTCGCTTCGTGCATTCGGAGATCCGGATGCAACGACCGCAGGGATCCAGAAAACGTGCCCGGCGTCATGTTTGTGCGGTTGCGAGTTGCCGTCGTATCCTGCACGACGTACATGGGGCGCCCATTTATCCAACTCATCCTCGCCACCGTCATTGCCCTCGGCCTGTTCGGCATAGCGCCGTCTGCCGCCTGGCAGAACGAGGCGACGAACATCACCTCGATCAAAGCGGTGGAGTTTTTCTCGCCGACGAAAGTCTGGACGGCGCATCTGACGCTGTCCGCAGAGGCGTGGAAGGCGATGCAGCCGCGCTACGGCGCCTCGAATGGCGGATTTGGATTCGGCGGCGGCGGTGGCGATCGGTTTCTTGCCCCGCCCGGAGGTCGTAATGGCGTCGCGGGGCGGCAGGGCATCGAGTACAGCTACGTCCACGCCACGCTGCAGATGGATGACTGGACGTTCCGCGACGTCGCGGTCCGCTACAAAGGGAACGGCTCGTACTTGCGCGCGACGCGCTCTGGCGGAGACAAGATTTCGCTGAAAGTCGATCTCAATAAGTACGTGAAAGGCCAGGCGCTCGCCGGCATCACCACCATCAATTTCCAGAACAACATCACGGATGTCGGCTGGATGAACGAGGTGCTCGCCTACCGGCTCTACCGGGATGCGGGCGCGCTGGCGCCACGAACCACATACGCACAGGTGTATCTCACGGTGGAAGGCCAGCGCGAGAAGCGCTACCTCGGTCTGTACTCAATATCCGAGAACGTGGACGAGAATTTCGCCGAGGAACGGTTTGGCACGACGAAGGGTGCGATCTTCAAGCCGTCCACCAGTTCCCTGTTCACGGATTGGGGCGCGGACTGGTCGGCCTACAACCAGTCCTACGATCCCAAGACCGACTTGACCGACGCGCAGAAGCAGCGTGTCATCGACCTCGGGCGGCTCGTGTCCGCCGCGCCCGACGAGGAGTTCGCGGCAAAGATCGCCGACTTTGTCGACCTCGACGACTTCGCACGGTACTTTGCCGTGCTCGTCTGGCTTGCCAACCACGACAGCCTGCTGCAGAACGGCCAGAACTTCTACACGTACCTGAACCCGCATACGAACAAGATGCAGTTCATTGCGTGGGACCAGGATTTTTCGTTCGGGAACGGTCGGACCAACGGCGGCGTCTGGTCCATCTATTCCCCGTTCACCGGCCAGCGGTTCGTGTCGCGCCTGTACGGCGTTGAGGCGTTTCGTTCGAAGTACCTCGCCAGGATGGCCGAGTTCTCCGAGCGACTGTTCGTGCCCGAGCGATTCGCCCAGCAGGTCAGCGAGATCGGGCGGGCTATCCGCCCGTCGATCGAGCTGGAAGGCCCGGAATGGCTGACGGCCTTCGACCAGGTCGTTGCCGGGCGGTCAGGGATCGTCCCGTACGTCACGAATCGCGCCGCCTTCGTGAATGGCGAACTTCAAAAACAGGAAAAGCCGCTCGAAAAACCCAGGTAAAGATTCGTGGTCCGGGTGTCGTCACCACTGTTTGAGCCCGGATGCTCTGGTGTTACGCTCTGTCCCGTCTTATGGGTGGCTGCGTGGGGGCACAGGTCGCCGTCCACGACTTTTCGGAGGCACACAATGATTGGGCGAATCCTGGCTGGTGTCGTGTTGTGCGGGCTGGTGGCCAGCGCCTCACTGCAGGCCCATCACTCACTCGCGGGCGTCTACGACCTGAAGAAAGAACAGGAAGTGAAGGGCACGCTCACGAGAGTGGCATTTACCAACCCGCATGGCGCGATGCATATCGCGGTGAAGAACGAGGACGGCTCGACGACCGAGTGGATCCTGACAACCGGGTCTGCCAGCACGCTGGCGGGACTTGGGTTCGGCAACAACGGTCCGAATCAGGTCCATGCCGGTGACGAGGTCGCCATCAAGATCTTCCCCGCGCTCAGTGGCAAGCCGCTGGGCTTCATCCGGTCGATCACGCTGGCGAATAAGAAAGAAGTCCAGATCTCAACCGGCAGCAGCCGCGACTGAAAAGGGACGAACATGACCCTTCGCACGATTCGGACGAGCCTCCCGCTCGCTGTCATGCTCACCATCGGTGCGCCGATGGTCGCCAGCGCTCAGGGCGGGCGCGGGGGCGGGCCTCCATACACGCCGGCAGCCGGCGCCAAGGATCTACGCGCCGTGCTCTTCAACTGGACGTCCTACATGGGGATGCTCCGCGGCGTTGACGAGCACGAGCTCATCACCACGCTCGAATATCAGGGCAACGGCACCATTCAGGTGGACGGACAGCCCTGCACGCTGAAGAAGTATCGCGTCAGCATCAACTACCAGCTGCCGGGGCAGCGGACGCAGATCACCTGCACTCGTGGCGGGCAGACGGTCAACAACGTCGAGGTCGTCAACGGCCAGTACGCATGGAACGAAAGCGTTCCGGGTGCGGAGATTGCCGGCACGAAGGGAACGGTCACGCCGATGGCAGCGGCCGTTCAGGAGCGCCTGATCCGTCTGTGGTCAAGTCCACAGGGCGCGCCGAAGGCGGCGCTCCTGGGAGTGAACGAGACCGCCGAGTGGGGTGCCAACCCCGGCGTCGGAATCCAGGACGGCGTCACGACGGCAGGCAAGACCTCGCTAATGTGGGAAGGGAACAAGCCCGTGCTCACCTTCCCGATTCCTGGTGTTCCTGGCGCAACGGCCACCGCCACGCTCGACGCGAAGTACATGGCGGAACGTGTGGTGGTGAAGCACGCCGGCGGAACCACCGAGTTCGCGTACAGCAACTACAAGGACTGGAACAACAAGCTGAACCTGATCGACACGATGTACGCGGGGAAGATCACGGAGCGGCGAAACAACGCGGTGGTCCGCGATCTGACGACGGTCGAAACGGAAACGGGCAGCGTCTATGTCGTCATGCCGGTACCCGCGAGCGTGAAGAAGGCAATCACGCCGACCGTACCGGCGCCGCCCGAGAGGCCGATGCCAACACAGGCCGCCGGACCACCAGGACCACAGGGACAGGCGCAAGCGGCCGCTGCCCCGGCCACGCCGCGCAGGGCCGACGGGCACCCCGACCTGACTGGCGCCTGGAATTCCGGTGGGATGAACTGGCGCTACGGCAATCGCCGCTGCGGCCCGACGCAGGCAGAAGGCTGCACGCCGGCGATCAACCAGACCGCCGACTTCGAATTCGAAGCGCCGTCACGCTTCGGTCCGAATCGTCCGCTCTACAAGCCGCAGAACTGGGACAAGGTCCAGCAGCTCGACATGTGGACGAACAAGGAAGATCCGGTCATGACGTGCCAGCCGCTGGGCAACCCGCGGCAGGGCCCGCCGCGCCGCATCATCCAGACCGACAACGAAGTGATCTTCTTCTACGGGCAGTACGCCGATGGCGGCGGCGGGAACAACGAATACCGCGACATCCCGACCGACGGCCGCAAGCACGACCCGCAGCAGGCGATTGAATCCCGGTATTACGGGTACACCGTCGGCCGCTGGGAAGGCGACACGCTGGTGCTCGACTCCATCTCGTTCGTCGACTCGACATGGCTCGCTCGTGGCGGGTTCTTCCATTCCGACAAGATGCATGTCATCGAGAAGCTCACCCGGAAGGGCAACGAAATCCTCTACGAAGTGACCGTCGAGGATCCCGAGGTGCTCGTCGAGCCCTGGGTGATGACGCCGAAAGTGCTGCGCTACGGCGGCGCCGGGCAGATTCAGCCGGAGCGTAACCACTGCGAAGTGTACGAGCTCAACGACATCGCCACACAGATTCGGCACTGACCGAGACACCGAGTCGCGGCGCCTTGTCTGTACGGGGTGTGCCCATTCAGGAGGCAAGCCGCTCGGGCACGGACCGAAGGAAATCGTGGACCGCGGCGATATGTCGCGCGTCCGCGATGAACTGAAATTCCGAAAGGGTCACGGTGTGCGGCTGACGATCTTGCGGCGCGCTGACGTTCGCGAGCATCACGGGACACTCGTCGAAGAGTGCCGTTAATGCCGCCCAGGTGGACAGATCGAAGGTGGCGAGCAGGTCGAGCCGACTGCGTGCATGCCACGGCGTACCGGCCTGTCGCTGTTTGTCCAGCTCGCGACGCAGCGCATGCAACGCCACCTGTAAGTCGCGATCACTAATCCGCAGGCCGTCCAACGCCGTCAGCAGGTACGCGGCCGCGACCATCGACACCTCACGATGCAGGACGGACCAGCCGACCTGGAATATGGTGACAAGGTCGTGATCGGATGACGCGGGCCACTGCGGCGGCCAATGATCCAATCCCAGATTGCACATCGCCGACGCTGCGTCGACAGCTTCGCGCCGTGTAAACGATCGTCCCTGTAGCGAACACGCGCCGACAAGGGCATTTGCGAGGAACCCGAGTTCCTGATTCCGCCGCGTCCAGCCGTCGTGGTCGGATTCCGTCCAGCGTTGCAGATAGCGATTCAGCGATGGATTCACGGATGCGCCCTCGTCCGCCGCACCCGGAAGCAGCGCACGCGGCGCCTCGGCGAGCACACCGGCACTGCGCAGCACCTCGATCACGCTGATCGCTGCCGAGTGTGCGGCGGATGCCGGTTCTTCCGCCTCCTCCGCCGATGCTGCCGCAAATCGAATCTCCGGTTCGCTCACCGCCAACGAGCGCCGATACGCCGTGAACACGGGATGACTTCCGGGCGGTACCGCTGTGAGCGGAACACGCCGAGCTGAGTCGAGAAATGCGCGGGCCTGCTGCGTCGGTAGAAATCCGAGTCGATTCTGGCGCTGCTCCCGGCTCAGTGAGACGTCGAGCCGTGCCTGCTCCTCATCCGGCAGCAGGTCGTCGAGACCATCGAGCTCCCAGCCTGCGTTCGACAGCCTTCGGCAGGCGCGCATCACGCGATGAAAGGTGTCCGAGTGGTGCTCGTGGAGCGCGAGCAACACGTCGACAATCGCGTCCCACGCGCCTGGCCGTCGTTCGACCACGACGTACCCACCGATTTCCGCAGAGACACCCCGTTCGCGACCGGCGTTTGAAACAGCGTCCGCGCCGTTCAGTTCGACGACGGGGTCGATCGCTCCGGGATCGAAGACCCGGATATTCGGCGACAGCCCTGAAACGACAAGGGCAGCGTCCATGTCCGCCAACCGCGCCGCC
>DATMBT010000501.1:0-5261 GCA_035559475.1 Gemmatimonadaceae bacterium | reverse complement strand
TTTCGCGCAGCGAGGCGGAGGCGTTATACCGCAGCGTGGACACGTGCCTGCTGAATGAGGCCATCGTGAATATCGACGCCAAGGGCATTCGTGGCGAGGCGGCGCTGGCCATGTTGCGACCGCTGACGGGCGACTCACTGCGGATCGTGGAGAGCAAGTTTTCGCCTGACAAGACGGAGCGAGTATTGCCAGGGACGACGTACACCGCGGAATGCCAGCGAAGAGTGTTCGAAGACCGGGGAGGATATTCCTTTCTCGCGCCGCTGCTGGCCCGGGATGCCGGGACGAACATCTACGCCAGGGATCTGCATGCCCGGGACACGCTGCTGTTGCAGCGGTATGCGGGGCGCGCGGTCTACCTGTTGCGCGCGTCGTCCAGCGACGTGGGTGCGCCGCTGGTTCTCGAGCCGTTCCGGGTGGATTCCGCGCGGGCGGAATGGCACGGTACACCGGCGCCGGATCGCTAGGCATCCCGAGTCACCGACGGCGTCCGGCGCTCTATTAGTATTAATGCGACACTAAAGTGCTAAATAGCTCGCTGAGAGGTAACCGGACGGGTTCGGCGGTCGGGAGCCAGGCGAGCTCGTCGAGCCGACCGCCGTGGTGCGTGCCTAACGACTACCGGCAGGTGACGGCAGGGCAGGGCGATGGGAAAACGTTCGGCGCGGTGCGAACTGAACGTCAAAGAGCCAAGGCGGTGGCGACGCCGTCCGAAAGGCTTGAAAAGGAGGATAGAGGTGTGTGGGTCGCCGGAATCGAGCCTGCACGCGGTGGATAACTTCTCGCCGCGACGAGTCGGACAGCTCTTCCAACGAGAATCGTCGCCGGGTGACTGATGCTCGTTTCCCGTGAAACACCAAGACCGGTGACTCGCATTCGTGTGGCGTAACTATTTGCCGTGGTGATGGTTACCTAATTCGCGCGAGCTGGTTACTGGCGGCACATGGCGCAACAATGGCGCGTTGTTGGTGCAACTGTACTGATAGACCGCCATGAGCCATCTTTCAACAGAAGGCTAAGAATTCCCACACGGATGTTCCACGTGGAACATGGCATTGGCCCCGTAGTCCCGATCTGCGTATTTTCGAGGCCACTCCAACGCCAAGGACTCGAGAAGTCGTGAGCCGACGCAGACGCATCATTGCGATAACGAACCAGAAGGGCGGTGTCGGCAAAACGACCACAGCAATCAATCTCGCGGCGGCCTTGGCGGCCGCTGATCGCAAGGTCTTGCTGGTGGATGGAGACCCGCAGGGAAATGCGACTAGTGGGCTTGGAGTCCAGGTCCCGCCTGAGACGGCGAGTCTTTACGAAGTCCTGATCGATCGTATCCCGGCCGGCGAAGTGATCAGGCGGGGCGTGCACCTGCCGAAGTTGGATGTTCTCCCAGCCACTCCCGACCTGGCCGGCGCTGAAGTCGAGTTGGTCAACGAGCCACAGCGCGAGCTTCGACTCTCGTCCGCGCTGTCGGAAGAGCAGGGGCGTTACGACTACGTGCTGATCGATTGCCCCCCGTCATTGGGACTTCTGACGGTCAACATGCTTGCCGCAGCGGATTCAATCCTCATTCCGCTCCAATGCGAATACTTCGCTCTCGAAGGGCTGACGCAGCTCCTCAGAACGATTCAGATGGTGCGGGATGCCTTGAAGCCTGATCTGGAAGTGAGCGGTGTTCTCTTAACCATGTACGACTCTCGCCTGAATCTCTCTCGGCAGGTCGCGGAGGACGCCCGCGAGTACTTCGGCGACAAGGTCTTCCAGGCCGTTATTCCCAGAAACATCCGTTTGGCTGAAGCCCCCAGCTTCGGAAAGCCCATAATCCAGTACGATATCGGGTCTGTTGGTGCTGTGTCGTATATGTCTGTCGCCAAAGAAGTTATGGCGCGGATAGAAACATATGATTCCGCACAGACCGACGTTCACGCTCCAACGACCGCGACTGAAGTCGCTGCGCCATGACTGAACCGAACAACTCCGATCGCTCCCGGCGACTGGGCCGTGGCCTGAGCGCTCTCATCGGCACCGCCGCACAAGCCCCCGCACAGGCGCCGCCGCAACAACATTCGAGCCCGCCACCAGAGCGCGACGAACCGTTCCGGGAGATCGGCCTCGAGCAGATCATTCCGAACCCCCGCCAACCTCGCCGGGATTTCTCGGCGTCCGACCTTCAGGAACTCCAGCACAGCATGCAGGCCAGCGGACTGCTCCAGCCAATCGCGGTCCGGCCCAGGAAAGACGGTCGCTTCGAGCTGATCGCAGGCGAGCGTCGTTTCCGCGCCGCAGGGCAACTCGGCTGGAAAACGATCCCGGCGTTTGTCCGCGATGTGAGCGATGAACAACTGCTCAGCCTGGCACTCGTGGAGAATCTGCAGCGGGCGGATCTGAACCCGATCGAGGAAGCCGAGGGCTATCGCCAGCTGATCAACGAATTCGGCCTCGCTCACCAGCAGGTGGCGCAGGCCGTCGGCAAGGATCGATCAACAATTACCAATGCCCTGAGGCTCCTCGCCCTCCCGGAAGACGTGCAACGGCTCGTCCGGGATGGCTCCCTGACCCTGGGCCACGCACGAGCGCTGCTCGGAGTTCCACCCGGAACGTCCCTGGCCGAACTCGCACAGCGCGTGGTCGCGCAACGGCTCAGCGTTCGGGAAGTGGAGCGCCTGGTGCAAGGATCGAAGCCCTCGGTCAAACGAGCGCGTGACGCGGAGAGCCAGCAAACAGTATCTGATGTGCCGGAAGTGCGTCGGCTCACAGACCGGCTGCGTCGTTTACTGCAGACTGACGTCGCCGTGCACGTGGATAGCGCTGGCCGCGGAGAGATGAGGATTCGGTTCTATTCTGCCGATGATTTCAACCGCGTTTTCGAACTCCTTACCCGGTCATCGAACGATGCCGACTGAACCTCACAACCTGTCCAACCCGTCGAGAGAAGCAGACATGTCGATCTTCAAGCAACCACCCAACGCCCCCACCACGACCGCCCCTGAGCGTCCGCCGATCCGGCTGGACACTCCGCCCGCCGCCAACGCGGAAGGTGGGACCTCCGTCATCGCCCCCGGAATGAAGATCGTCGGTGATGTCGAGACGTCTGGGATCCTCAAGATCGAGGGAACGGTGCAGGGATCCATTCGTGGCGCACGCCAGGTCATGCTCGGGCGATCTGGTCTCATCCAGGGCGATGTCCATGCCGAAGAAGTCATCCTCGGTGGGCGCGTGGTGGGCACAGTCACCGCAACCGAGCGTGTCGAGATCCAGGCCAACTCGGTGATCGAGGGCGACGTGCACACCAGAAGCATCGTGGTGTTTGAGGGCGGAACGCTGAACGGAAACGTCCGCATGGACATGGCGGGAGCGAAGGGTGCCACGTCGACGCAGGTCACCCCATTGCGAAACATCGGGGGGGCAGACTAACAGTCCTTTCCACACGATGTGGAGGACTTCTGAGTTCTCCCGCACATCGCAACCGTCGGTACACCAACACAACGCTGGATTCTCCACGTGCGTGGAAGGTTTTCATCCACACTGTTGGCGCTGTCGATCGGAGCTGCCTGTGCGGGCCCATCCCGGGGTGAGGTCGGCGACAGCGTAGTCCGCGTCGCCCTCCTCACCCCGGGTTCCATTTCGGACCTGGCGGAGCAGAGAAGCGTACCCGCACTCCATGGCAATCTGTGACCGTCAACGCAGCTGACCTCGCGCGACGCATCGACCGGCTGATCGGCGTGGAGGGTCATCCCGAATACGCGGCGGCGATGAACGGCCTGCAGGTGGACCACCGCGGACCGGTGCATCGCGTCGCGGCCGCCGTGGATGCGTCGCAGCGCGCCATCCGCGCCGCTGCCGACGAAGGGGCCAACTTCCTCATCGTGCATCACGGGCTGTTCTGGGGCGGCGCGCAACCGATCACGGGGGCGGCATATAGTCGCCTTAGGCTACTATTTGAGAGCGACATCGCGGTGTATTCCGCGCACCTGCCACTCGACTCTCACCCGGAGTTCGGGAACAACGTCCTCCTCGCGCGGCAACTCGGCCTGGTGCCGTCCACGCCGTTCGCCCGGTACGAAGGCGTCGCCATCGGCGTGGGAGGAGAATCGGATGCGCCCACGGACTCGCTGCTTGCTCTCGCCGACGCGTTTGCGCGTCGCCATGGGGGAAGCGCGCGTGCCAGCGCGATTCCCCTCGGTCACCGCACGCGGCGCTGGGCGATTTGTACCGGCGCCGGCGCATCAAGCGAAACGCTGCGCGAGGCGGAGGCGACCAACATTGACACATTGATCACGGGCGAAGGTCCACACCACACCGCCGTTGAAGCGCCCGAGCGAGGCGTCGTGGTGATCTACGCCGGCCACTATGCAACGGAAACGCTGGGAGTGGCCGCCGTCGCCGAGCGCGTCGCCACGGACGCGGGGCTTCCGTGGTCGTTCCTCAGCGCTCCGACCGGGCTGTGACGCCCTTCGCGCCGCACCGGCCGATGCTGCGCGCATCGTGACGACCGGCCCGTCGGCACGCTCGCAGCTTGGCCTCCTGTCAGTCGCCATCGTGCTCGCGATGGCGCCGTGGTTCGCCGCGACCGTTGTCGCCGATCCCCTCGCCCGCGAGCTCGCTCTTTCACCGTGGCAGGTGAGCTGGCTGACCCTCGCGGTACAACTCGGCTTCGTCCTTGGATCCCTGACGAGTGCCGGGCTGTTGCTGAGCGACCTGTTCAGCGCTCGACGCCTGGCGGCGGTGGCGTCACTCGTCGCCGCACTTGCCACGGCGCTGCTGGCGGTCAGGAACCTCACGCCGTGGCAGTCGATCAGCTTGCGATTGCTGACCGGCGCTGCGCTGGCGTGCGTGTACCCGCCGGGGATGAAGATCGCCGCCGGATGGACACTGCGTCACCGCGGCACCGCGATCGGTATCCTGGTCGGCGCCGTGACGACAGGGTCAGCGGCGCCGTACCTGTTGCGCGCGACCTGGGACACGAGCGCGTGGCGACCGGTGGTTCTGCTGGCCGCCGGGAGTGCCGCGTTAGGCGGTGTCCTGTTTGCGACCGTGGTCCGTGAAGGCCCGTACCAGGCGCCGTCATCGCGATTCGACCCGAGGGCGATCGGCCGACTGCTTCGGGAGCGCAAGGTGCTGCTGGCGACCGGTGGATACCTGGGACACATGTGGGAGCTGTACGCCATGTGGAGCACGATTGGGCTCTTCCTGGGCGAAGCGGGACGGCGACAGGGCGTGGTATCGGCCTGGGTTCCGTTCCTCGCGTTCCTGGTGATCGCGGT
>DATMBT010000500.1:0-9761 GCA_035559475.1 Gemmatimonadaceae bacterium | reverse complement strand
TAGAACCCGTATTCGTGCGCCGCCGCCTTATTCCACGCCGTCGCCGGCTCCTTGTCGGTGAAGCGGATCCGCACGATCGACTTGCACCCCTTGAACCCGTACTTCCACGGCACCACGTGCCGCAGCGGTGCGCCGTTCTGGTTCGGGAGGTCCACCCCGTACACGCCAGTCACGAACATCGCCAGCGGATGCATTGCTTCGTCCAGCCGGAGTCCTTCCACGTAGGGCCAGTCAAGAACAGGGTACCGTTGCCCGGGCATCTGCTTCGGATCCATCAGCGTCGTCATCTCGATGTACTTCGCCGACGGCAGCGGCTCCACACGCTTGATGAGCTCCAACATCGAGAAACCGCGCCACGGGATCACCATCGACCACGCCTCGACGCAGCGATGCCGGTAGATCCGGTCCTCCATCTTGCTTGGCTTGAGGAGGTCCTCGAGGTGGTAATCGGCAGGCTTCTTCACCATGCCGTCCACCTTCACCGTCCACGGCTTCACCACGAAGTTCCGCGAATTGGGCGCGGGATCATCCTTCGCCGTGCCGAACTCGTAGAAGTTGTTGTAGGTGGTGACGTCCTCCCAATCGGTCAGCTCACGGCGCAAATCTTCTCCCATCGCGACCGCTCCGAGCTTCGGGGGCGCCTGCTGCGGGATCGGGCCTCGCATGCGTGCCATCGCTTCGGCCACCTTCGGCACCGCCACAGTCGCCGCGGCCACGCCGAGCAGCCCGGCTTCACGCAAAAAGGCCCGCCGATTCCGGTAAACCGACTCGTCGGTGATCTCCGACGACGCAATCGCATGCTTTGGAGTGATCCGAATCAGCATTCCGGCTCCCTGTGGCAAAGAGAAGTACCCCGGACATTTCTGCCCCGGTCCGAAGATATCTCCGTTGTACAGGTTTTGGTTCCAGCCCGGGGCCGTTCAGGTCAGCAGCCGGGCTTCCGCGTTGCCCAGTTCCCCCAACGACCATCCGACGTCCGGACTCCGTCGTTCAAGGCGCTCCAGAGGATGGCGTTCCTGATCTCGCGCATCGTCGTTTCGGCAATGGAAGGGTCCCAGGGAGCCCCCGTCAGTGCCCTCAACCGCGGCGGGCTCGCCCACGGACGCTGACGCGCGAATTCAGTCCACTGCCGCAGTACGCCACGTGCGCGCGATTCGGCGGCGTATTGAACCACCGCGCGCACCGTGCCCGCGTCTTCCGCGCTCCCGGCGAACGACTCGATGAGACACGTCCACGAACCGCTCTGCGACGCGGGGCCGAACCCGAAGTCGAAGGCGTCCGGTTGCCACGGCTTGAACGTGCTTCTCCCCGAAAGGTTCATTCGACCCAGCGGCGCCTCGAGGACACGCCGCACGGCTTCGTGCATCGTCAGGCGGCGCTCGGATCCATACAGGTCGGAGAACCACGTGCGCGTCACAGACGGCACCAGCGTCAGCCCGTCGAGCGCACGCAATGTCGCGCTGCCGCCATCGCGCGCGGCCTCCGGCGTAATTGCCGATGCGTACCCGGTCAGCACCGGATCTTGCGCGGCACTGAGGTGACCGTTGACTCGCCCTTCACGGGCCAGCGACGCGCTGACAAACCAGTCAACGTTGCGGGCCAGCACTTCCGTCGGGCGCGCGGAGCCGACCATGCGCGCGTTCGCGCTGTCGATCCGCGTTGCACTGGCCATCTGGCGCAGTGCTCCCGCAAGCTGGTCTACCGGTTGCCGCAGGGCATGGTCGGTGCGATACCAGCCGGTGCCACCGTATTCCCGGCGCGCTGCCTGCCAGTCGAGGTCGTGCGCAAACTCGTGCGCCATGACGCCACTATGACTGGTTGGCGGGAAATAGATCGTCCGGCGGATTGGATCGTGAAGGGCCAGCGCGCGATCGCCGAGCGGGCTCACGCCGAAGTGCACACGCAGGCCACGTGGATCGAAACCCGGTAGCACGCGTCTCATGTCCAGCAGTGCGATTTCGAGTGTCCGTTGGAAAAACGGTCGCCAGGCGGCGTGAGTCTTCGCGTCGTAGGTGACCTGGACACCAAAGCGGGACTGCAGGTCGCGCACCGACGGCGCCAGCTCGCCGGGTATCCAGGCCCTTTCCTGCGCAAACGGGCGCAGCGCCACGGCCGCGGTCAGGATGACCGCGTCTGCTTCCGGCACGTCAGCCGCGTTGCGCGCGCCAAGCAGTGCGTATTCGGCGGCGAGTGTTTCCTCGTTCGCGGAATAGTCCACAAAGCGTGTACGGGCGACGCGGTCCGCGATTCGATCGGCGCTACGCAATAACCCGCTGTAGGCCCGCACCGCAATCATGATTGGCGCGAGCGGCGGCTGGTCTCTCTCGGCCGCCACTGCAACCATTCGCCCGGGCAATCCCATGCCCCGTTCGCGCGCGATATTCCGCCCGTAGACGCTCCGCGCGCTTTCCACAAATGGCGAATCAGAGTCCGCCGCGTTCTCGATGAGCGCCACCAGGGCCGGCAACGAGGCGATGGCCTCGCGCTCTGCTTTCGCCGGCAGCGGCACGATGACTGGCCGCTCGACGTCGAACCGGCGTGACGTGCGCCACAGACGGAGGAGCGTCATGTGGCCGAGGTCATCGCGTTCAGCGGCAGTCATCAGCGCGCGGGCATCACGCATCGCGAGGATCCGGTCGCGCGCTTGCGCGGCGGCCGCGGTTGCAATCTCCGGCGCGCGGCGGGACACCCCGCCTGACGCGGACGCCAATCGATAGGCCAGGCGAATGGAAAGTTCACCAACGCGCGGATCTGCAGTCCGCGCTACTACGCTGTCGATGATCGCCTGATGGCGAGCGCCAAGGTTGCGATTGCTTTCCAGGTAGACCAGGTCGAGCGCTGCCGGTCGCGATTGATACGCCTCACCGGTCACGGTGCGCGCCAGCATCGCTTCGGCGAGCTCTATCGCGCCAACCGGCCCGACCGCGGGATCACGCAGCACCTGGTCGATCAACCGGAAAGGGCTGCCCAGACCCAGGCGAAGACGTTCGAGGTAGAGAGCGGCGACGGCCTCGGCATCCGATATCGAAGCGGGCGAGCGACCCATCAGGCTCTTCTCGAGCGAATCGGCAAAAGCGAGGCCCAGGCCCGCGTTGCGAAGCAGCTCGCGTTCGCGAGACGACCTCGCCACATGGGTCAGCCAGGCGCCGCTGATCGAGACCCCGAGGATCGCGAACAGTCCGCCCAGAATCGTTATCGCTCGCCAACCACCAAGTCGCATGTCAACTACCCGACGGGTGAGTACTGCAATCTGCCCCAGGTACAACGTCCACGCCGGTCAATCGTGCCTCTCTGCATTCCGACACCTCAACCACCACTTTCGTCACCAGGCGGGCCGAGCGGCGCATGTCCAGCGTGGCGTTTAGGTTCCTCGCGTGCTCAGCAAATGCCCGTCCGGTGTGATGGGCCGCCGATGAAATGGTTAAGGCTTGGCGGCCTGCTTGCCATGTTGCCTTGGGTCAGCGGCGCGCAGGTGCCCGTTTCGAACCTCGGGCTCCCGGCGGTTGCTGCTTTTGGCGTCCATGGCGGTTTCGCAGAGCTGGAGCGATCCAGCGACGGACCTGAGATCGGCGCGTTCCTGGACCTCGGCTGGTTGCGCGGGCGCGCTCTCAGGCTGCAGGGCGAGGTCGCGTTCCAGCGGGCGACGCTCACGGAGTACGTGGCGCTCGAGGACACGACGTTCCACGGCGACTACTTCGACTTCTCCTTCGGTGTGAGTGCCGCCTGGCTCGTGTCGCCGGACGGTCAGGCTTCTCCTTATGCCCTGGCTGGAGTCGCCGTTCACGCGCTCTCCAGCACCTTCGGCACCGCGGAGCTGGACCGGCGCTACAACGCGAACCGGTTCGGCAGTCACCTGGGCGCCGGAGTGCGGTTCCGGATCGGATCATCGCGCCAGGCAGTGTTCGCGGAAGCGAGGCGCGTCATCGCCGACGAGGTCAACCGGACCGTGGTTCGCATCGGGGGGCTGCTCCTGATGGGCGACCTCTATCGCCCCCGTACCGTCCGTCGTTAGGCCGGCAAACCACAGGAGGGAAGTTGGCGCAACGCAAGACCAGTCGGCCGTCGAAGACCAGGAAGAAGGCCCCGTCGGCTGCGCCACGTGATGTTGCTGGCAATGTCGCGTACGCGCTCGAGTGGCTCGAACGCCGCGGCACGAAGAAGAACCGGGACGGCATGGCCCGATACGGCATCGTCGCCGACAAGGTCTTCGGCGTTTCGATGAGCACCATGCAGAGCCTTGCCAGGGAGCTCGGTCGCGATCACAAACTGTCCGAGGCCCTGTGGAAGACGGGCTGGTATGAGGCGCGAATGCTCGCGTCGCTGGTCGGCGAACCTGACCGGGTGACGCCGGCGCAAATGGAGCGCTGGGCCAGGTCGTTCGACAACTGGGCCGTCTGCGACACCGCGACCTTCGTGCTCTGGGATCGGACCCCACACGCGTGGGGGAAGGTGCGCGAATGGTCCGGTCGCAAGGAAGAGTTCGTGAAGCGCGCCGCTTTTGCGATGCTCGCGAGCCTCACCGTTCACGACAAGAAGGCGCCTGACGAGCCGTATCTCGCAGGGCTCAAGCTGGTCGAGCGAGAAGCAGTGGACGACCGGAACTTCGTGAAGAAGGCGGTGAACTGGGCGTTGCGGTCGATCGGAAAGCGCAGTCGATTGCTCAACAAGGCGGCGATCGATGTCGCGAGGCGCCTGGCCGAATCAACGGAGCCTGCGGCTCGCTGGGTCGGGAAAGATGCGCTACGGGAACTCACCAGTGCTTCGGTGCAGCGTCGGGTTAAGGAGCGCTGAGTTGTGAGTGCTGTTTGCTTGAGCTTGTGGCTGGTACTGGAGCTTGATGCATCCAGCTCCAGTCCCAGCAAAGAGCCCCAGCAAACAGCACTACCAAACCAGCTCAGATGTTCGTTTTGAGAGCTGCTTCAATCACCGCGCGGAATTCGTCCGACCCGCCCCACTGTAGCATCTCCGGCCCGACCGTCGCGCCGGCCGCGAGCAGCAGCTTGGCCACCCCCGCATGATCAGCGTCAGGATTGCCGCAGTTCGCGGAACCGTGGCTGCACCAGCTCAAGGGCGTGCCATTGTAGGTCGCTTCCCGCGCCTCGATCAGCACGCGGCCCGACTGATGTCGCAGCAACGCGGCGACGCAATCGACCGAGCCTTCCCACGCCGCGCAGTGCAGCGCGGTTCCTCCGGTTGGTCCTGACGAACTTGGCACCGAAGGATCGAACCCCAACTCGAGCATCAGTTCCACCGCCGGCGCATTCGCCGCCCAGGCTTCATCCGTCAGGGCCCGTCTATCGTCAGGCCCAAGTCCCTCCACGATTCCCGGGAACTTCTCGACGATGGCTCGGGCGATCCTGGGTTGTCCGCGATGACACGCCAGCAGGAGTCGTTCAACCGGCGACGCAAACGATTCCATCGCCTGCAGCGTCTCGAAACGACGGAAACGAACCGCCACCTGGAGCGGGGTCAGGTTCGGCCCAATGGTCCATTGATAGATGTGGTAGCTCGACGGCGGTTTTTCCCCGTACTCCCCCTGCGATGTCCGCAGCGAGAGCACTGAGGGATCCGCCTTTATCAGCGCGCGAGCGGCGTCGGTGAGTCCAAGCGCTGCCGCAAGGAAGATGTCCACGGCAGCGCCTCGCTCCACGAGGTATCGCGCGATCTTCGTGCGCGACTCTTCGGGACCGTCAGCGTCGTCGAGCATCCATTGCGCCGGCGTGGACCGATGGTCGTTGTCCACCGCGTCGATATCCGCTCCGGCTTCGAGCAGCAGGTCCACCACTCGGCGCGATCGCGCGAAGTGAAGCGGGGTCTGGCCGTCGCCTCCGCGTTCGTTCACCCGTGACGGGTCGTCGCGCAGGATCTCCTCCAGAAGGTCAACCCGATCAAGTCTCGCCGCGGCGCACGCATCGGGCACCGCACCCGCGGCAATGAGTCGGTCGGCCACGTCGCCAAGTGCCGCGTGTAGCGGATGGAATCCGCCCGCCCACCAGTCGCTTCGGCGGTTGGGATCCGCACCGAATTCGAGGAGCGTGTCGACGAGGGTCACGTCCTCCTTCCCCGCGACAGCAACGAGCGCGGGAGCGCCGAAACTGAAAAGCGGTTCGTTGATCGCGGCCCTCGCGTCGTCGCTGTCTGCCAGCACGGTGCGCAATTCCGTCACGTCACCCTGATGCACCGCATGCTTGAAACGTTCGATCGGTGGCAATTGATCGGGGGGGGAGGCGGCGTCCTTCAAGGTTCGTAGTCCTGGCGAGCGGACCGTCGTTCCGTCACAGCGATGAGTTCGCTATCGCGGTGAACGTATGGATCATCAGGAGGAGTGACAAGAATGGTGCGGCAAACCGAATCCGACGTCGTGGACCAAAGTCCTAACGAGGAGCCCGGTCACCTCCCGCCAGGCCACGCCATAACTGAGCCTGTGGAGAATGGATTCCAGATCCGGTCGCAGGGTACATAGGAGGTATGGCACCATAAGGAGGAATCATGCCGCACACCCTGCGCGGAATGGCCCTGGCCCTGGCCCTGGTCACGGCCGGAACCGCACGATCCGCTGAAGCGCAGTACCCGACCGCCTCCAAGGGCGACGTCGCGATTGACCGGCTGAACGCCGAGAAGCTCCGCGCAGGCATGCGGAAGCTCTGGGCAGACCATGTGATCTGGACGCGCGAGTACATCGCCAACGCGATCGAAGAGGATGGCAGCGCAGACGCGGCAGCCGCGCGCCTCATGAAGAACCAGGAGGACATCGGCAACGCGATCGTGCCCTACTATGGAAAGGAGGCCGGCGCGAAGCTGACTGGCCTGCTGAAGGACCACATTACGATCGCGACGCAGGTCGTGGGAGCAGCCAAGGCCAAGGACAACGCCAAGCTGGCTGACGCCGACAAGCGTTGGAAAGCCAACGCCACCGATATCGCGACGTTCTTGAGTGGCGCGAATCCCAACTGGCCGAAGACCGAGCTCGTGAAGATGCTCAACGAGCACCTGTCATTGACGACCCAGGAAGCGACCGCACGCCTGGAAAAGAACTGGACCGCCGACGTCGCTGCCTTCGACAAGATCTTCGATCAGGCCATGCACATGGCCGATGCCCTGACCGACGGAATTGTGAAGCAGTTTCCGAACAAATAGGGGCGCTGAGTGCTGAGTGCTGGGTGCTAGGGCTATTTGCTGCACGAGGGCTGAGGAGCCCCAGTGGCAGCAAGCAGCCCTAGCACCCAGCACTAAGCACTCAGCGCTTTACTGCTTTTCGCCTGGCCGGTACCGTACCACGGCCTGCGCCTCGATGTCCTTCTCGGTGAACGCAACCCGCTTGTAGTTCCCCGTCGCGAAGCGCTCCGCCTGGTCCGAGTACCAGCGCGACGTCGAGTCGGGACTCTGGCCGTAGGCCAGCACCGAATACGCCTTCGGCACGTCGGTGAACTCGACGGCCAGCACCCAGCCGTCACCGCCGTTCGCCGAGAACTTGCCATCCTCGTCGCGGGCGAAGTTGAGGATGCGGAAGCAGCCTAACGCGTTGCCGCATCCGCCGACCGGCACGTCGACCTTGCCGCGCCGCACGCGATGCACGTCGCCCCAGGTCACGTCCCAGCGGCCGTATCGGCGCGCCGTCTCCGTCACCGCCCAGGCGAATGCGTCCGCCGCCTTCGCGCGATCGCTCAGGCCCACAGGGGTCCGGGTGGGATCACTCGCGGTCCAGGGACGCGTATAACGCATCGAATCCGGCAGCCCCTGCCCGTATCGCTGCCACCATACCTCGAACAGCGTCCCGCCCCGGCTTTCCGGCGCCGATGTGTTCTCCCATTTCTCGATCATCCCCAGCGCCGCCGCGACATCGCCGGTCGGGTTGGTCGCCTTAACCGCCGCGACCAGGTCCGGCTTCACGCGATCGGCCAGCAGCATCCGGTAGCTGTGCTTCAGCTTGAGCACGTCCTCGAGCGTCATCTTCTGCTTTCCGCTGACGAGTTGCGCACCAAGCTGGGCGCGCAGCGACATCGAAGGCGGCTGGAAGTTCGGGTACGGATTGATCGTGTCGAGCGGCACGTTCAGGTTCGTCCAGTGTGGCGAGTTGTTCTCGTTATGCACGTACCCGCCCTTCGGGTTCAGCACCTGGGGCAGGCTGTCGAACGGTACGTAGCGCGTCCACACCTGGCGCGTTTCCCGCGCGGGAACCGCCACGTCGTCGTCCACGACGGGATGCGGCAGCACCGGCAGGGCGGCGTTCCAGAGGTAATAGATGTTTCCGTCGCGGTCGGCGTAGGTGAAATTCGACGTCATGCGGGCGCGGATCTTCATCGCGTCCTTGTATTCAGCCAGCGACGTCGCGCGCATCATGTGCAGGAATTGCTCACCGGCGCGGTAGTCGCCTTCACCCGCCGCCTTCACCACGTAGATCTTCCCGTTGGCGCGATACACGACCGGACCTAACGGCGACGTCCACTGCTCGCGCGTCTCGGTCGCCATCGTCTCGCCATCGCGATAGGTCACCGTCGCCAGTTCACGGCGGAGTGGGACCGAGGTGCCATCGAACAGGTAATGCGCCGGTGTTTCCGGATCGGCATCGAGCACGTACAGCTCGTCCAGGTCCTGCGCGTTGTTCGTGGTGGAGAAGCCGAGGTACTTGTTGAAGCCGCCGATGACGACAAAGGGGCCGCCAATCCGGTAGTCACCGTAGAAGTCCAGGACGCCCGGCACCGTCATGTGCGCCTCGTAATAACCGGAGTTCCAGGCGAGGTGCGGATTGCGCAACAGGATCGCGCGTCCCGACTTCGTGCGGCTTGGCGCAAACGCCCACGCGTTCGACCCGACGTTGCCAGGGTCGTCCCCTTCCGCATCGGCGGAGGCGTCGCTGTTGCCCGGGGGACCACCCTGCCGACCGGTCGGGCGCGGCATCGTGGGATCGAGCAGGCGCTGGTAATTCCGCAGCGCCCCACCCGCGGCGCCGCCGATGTCCAGCGTCGCAATGTCATATCCGTTGAACTGCGGCATGCCCGGCGGGAACAGCGTTGGATTGAGCTCGATGTACCGGTTCAACCCCGCGGCGAATCCCTCATACACGTCGCGCGTTGGCTCCTCGAGCCGGTGATACGTCTCCATCGCGCGCTGCTTGTCGCGCCACGCCGCGAAGTCGGAGTCGATGCTGTCGCGACCAAAGACGCGACCCATGTTCCCACTCGCGCGCAGCACGCTCATCGCGGTGCGCGTGCCGTAGTCCTCGAGCTGCACCCACGCGAGCGCGTACGCACCGGCGCGCAGCGTCTTTGCGCGGATGTGCGGGACCCCATGTTCGGTGCGGATGATCTCGACATCGCGCCAGAGCTCCTCGACGGACGGCGTTAGGCGGGCGACAGCCGTCCCGGTCAGGAGAAGGAGGGGGGCCGCCGCAAGGGCGAGTCGGTGGAGGGCGATGCGCATCATGGGTCGATTCGTGGCGGGAACGGTCGCCTGAATCTGGCGACCGGGACGCTACGCGCCAGCGCCCGCGCTGTTGTCCGAGCGCGGCGATCAGGTCGTCCCTGAGGTCCTTCCAACCTCGCGAAAGCATTAACCGCGGAGGACGCGGAGGTTCGCGGAGGAAACCGATGTTCGCCATCTCCTCCGCGATCTCCGCGCGCTCTGCGGTTCAATGTCGTACCGGACCTGGTTGAATGACTTTCGCGTCACCATCAGGCAGGCGTTCCGCCACGAGACGCCAGCAGGTCTTCCAACGCGGCCAAGCGAAGCTGTATCTCATGGAGGCTCGAGGTGCGCATCCG
>DATMBT010000499.1:0-3429 GCA_035559475.1 Gemmatimonadaceae bacterium | reverse complement strand
TGGTCGCGGATCAGGTCGCGCATCTGCTGTGCGAGCTCGGACGGCGAGTCCTGGATCGAGTTGCCCTGGCACACCGGGCAACGAAGTTCGGACGCGAGCATCGTGGTCGCCGCCTCGAGCGCCGAATCCTGCGCGGTCACGATGCGTCGCGCCACACGTGGCGTCGCCGTGTCTGCCTGCGCGACCGCGACCGTGGGCATCACCATCGCCAGCACGACGGCGAGTCGCCATAGCGAGCGCATCACGGTGTGCCGGAACCCTCGCGCAGCAGCGAGTCGATCTTCTGCGACAGCAGGCGTTCGCTGATCGGGCCGATGTGCTTGTAGGCGACGCGCCCGTCGCCGGTCACGATGAACGTCTCGGGCACACCGTACAGCCCGTAGTCAATCGCCGTTCGCGTGCGCGGATCGAGCAGCGACGGATAAGCCTGCCCGCCCATCTCCTCGATCCACTTCAGGCCGAAGGAGGGCTGGTCGTTGTAGAGCACCCCGTAGAACTGCACGCCGCGATCGTGATACGCCTTGGCGGTGTTCGAGAGATCGATATGCTCGTCGCGGCATTGCAGGCACCACGACGCCCAGAAGTTCAGCACGACAACTTTCCCGCGATAATCGGCTATCCGGACGGTATCTCCGATGCCTCGTGCCAGTTGTCCTTCGCCCGGCGCGAAGACTGCCAGCGAAAACTCCGGGGCCACCTTGCCTGGCAACGGCGAAACGATCGCCTTCGGGTCACGCGTGAGCCCGAACGCCAGCAATCCGATGACTGGCACGAGCAGCACAACCGCGATGGACGCTCTTTTCCAGTTCATCGAACGGCTTCCTCGACGGGCAGCGGGGCGGGCCTCGCGGCTGGACCCCTCCACACCTTCGCGACCGCGGGTGCCGTTTCACGACGCCCACCGCCAAGCGAGACCAGTGCGCCCAGGACCACGATCATGCCGCCGATCCAGATCCACGGTACCAACGGTTCGAGGATCACGCGCAGCGTGGCGTTCGAACCATCCTGCGCAAACGCCTGCAGGTTGATGTACACGTCGCCGGAGGGCCGGCTGCGCACCGAAGGCGTCGGCACGGGCTGGTCGGACGTCGGATAGAAATTCATCCGCGGTTCCATCCGCCCGACCTCTCGCCCGTTCTTCAACACGGTGACGCCCGCCGCGAGTACGAAGCGTTGTGGCTCCTCCCGCTGGTACACATCGTCAAGCCGGATGGTGAACTTGCCCACCTCCATCGACTCGCCCTTCTTCAGCGTGGCCTCATGTTCGGCGCGGAACGTTGACGAGGCGACGATGCCTAACGTTACGGTCAGCACGCCGATGTGCGCGATGTACCCGCCATAACGCCGGCGGTTGCCGCCCACCAGTCGGGCCAGCGCGACCGGAGGGGCTTCACCGTGGGCGCGGCGGCGTGCCGCAGCGCCGTCAATGAACTCGCGCACGTTGGCCGCGAGCGCGAACGCACCGAAGGAGAACGCCGCCAGCGCGTAGGGCGATCGCACGCCGATCACGAGGCTGACCGTGAGCCCAACCAGCGCCGCGATGGTCGGCGGAATCAATTGCCGCCGCAGGACGTCACGCGACGCCACCCGCCACGGGAGCGCGGGACCGACACCCATCAGGAACAGCAGCGCCGCGCAGATCGGCAGCGTCATGCGATTGAAGAACGGCTCCCCGACGCTGACCTTCACACCGCGAAGTGCCTCGGCGACCAGCGGGAACAACGTGCCCACGAGCACCGTGATGGTGAACGCGGTCAGGAACAGGTTGTTCAGCAGGAACACCGACTCGCGCGAAACGGCGTTATCGAGCGAACCCGTTGGCCGGAGCTTTTCCGAGTTGCCGGCGACCAGGGCAAACGACCCGATCAGCACAATGGCGATGAACGCCAGGAAATAACGCCCGATCGGTCCCTCGGAGAACGCGTGCACCGAGGACAACACGCCGCTGCGGGTGAGGAACGTGCCGAGGATCGTGAGCGCGAACGTCGCCACAATCAGGTTCAGGTTCCACAGCTTCAGCAGTCCCCGCCGCTCCTGGACCATGACGGAGTGCAGGAACGCCGTTGCCGTGAGCCACGGAATGAAGGACGCATTTTCGACCGGGTCCCAGGCCCAGTAGCCGCCCCAGCCCAGTACTTCGTAGGACCACCACATACCGGCGATGATGGCGGCCGACAGGAACATCCAGGCCACCAGCAGCCACTTCCTCGTCAGGCGGATCCATCCGTCGGTGGCGACGTCCCCGGAGAGCACCGCGCCGACCGCGAAGGCAAACGGCACCGACATGCCCACGTAGCCGAGGTAAAGCAGCGGCGGGTGGACGCCCATGAGGATGTGGTTCTGCAACAGCGGATTCGGCCCCGGTCCGTCCGCCGGAACCGGCGACACGAGACCGAATGGATTGGCGGGACCCGCCAGCAGGATCAGGAAGAACACGCTGATCAGCATCAGCACACCGCCCGCGTAAGGCACCAGCGTGCCTTCGCGCTCGCGGTTCTGGTAGGTCACCAGTGCCGAGAGCGACGTCAGGACAAAGATCCAGAACAGGATCGATCCCTCGAGGGCGCCCCACAGCGAGATCACCGTGTAGAACAGCGGCGTCGCCCGGCTCCCGACCATCGCCACGTATTTGACGCTGAAGTCGTGGCTGACGAGCGCGTAGATCATCGACAGCGTGCCAATGGCGACGAGACCCCAGACCACGTACAGGGCCAGCTCGCCGCTCCGCAGGACGTCGGCGCGCTTCTGCCGCGCTCCCCAGAACAGCGCAAGCGCCGAGAAAATCGCGACGCCTAACGCTATCAGCAACGACCCATGTCCCAGCAATCGCGTCACGTGCCGGCTCCCTTCACCAGGGACTTGTACATCTGCTGGGGGCGCTCACCGTGTTCGGGTTTGCGGTATTCGTTCGAGTGCTTGACCATCAGGTTCGTCGACTCGAACACGCCGCTCCGGTGGTAACGACCTTCCACGACGACGCCCATGCCATCGCGGAACATCTGCGGCGGCGCACCGCTGCTGTGCACGTTTATGGACTGACCGCCACTGTCCATCACCACGAATCGCAGATCGAGTTTGTCGGCGTCCCATTTGACGCTGCCAGGCTGCACCAATCCGCCAAGGCGGACGGGCACATCGTACGCCTCGGTTCCCCGCGCCAACAGTTCGTTCGGCGTCAGGAAAAAGACGACGTTCTTGTCGATCCCGCCGTACAGCAGGAACCCGAACGCGGCGACGATGATCACCACGCCCACTATCAACGCCGATCTCCGGCGCCCCTGGACACTGCTCATGCATTCCTCCCTTCGCGCGACGCGTCGTCCAATCGACGTCGAGCCTCGCGGAAAACCAGATGGAGTCGCACACCGTAACCGATGAGCCCGACCCACATCACGATGTACGCCGCCACGACAAATCCATTCGTCTCAG
>DATMBT010000498.1:0-12649 GCA_035559475.1 Gemmatimonadaceae bacterium | reverse complement strand
AACATCGCGTTATCACGCGGGTGCAGCGTGATCTCGTCCACGCGAACCGTCGGGAAGTTCTGGCCCTTGAGCCGCTGCCAGCTTCCGCCCTTGTCGAGCGAGAGGAAGATGCCCGTCTCGGTCCCGATGTAGAGCACGTTCGGATTCTTCTGGTCTTCGGTAATCGTCCTGACGTTTTCGCCGCGCAGGTTGCCGACGATCGACTTGAACGTGGCGCCGAAGTCCGTGCTCACCCACATGTACGGGGCGTAGTCGTTCAGCAGGTGGTTGTCGACCGACACGTACACCGTCCCTGCGGCGTACTTCGACGGCACCACGTCGGAGATGAACCCGTTCTTCGGGCCACCCGGGAGGTTCGCCGTGATGTTCTGCCACGTCGTGCCGCCATTGCGGGACACGCTCAGCGTTCCATCGTCGGCGCCGGTGTAGTACACGCCCACCTGTGCCGGCGACTCCGCGATCGTGACGATCGTTCCGTACGTCGAGATGCCGTCGTTCGCCGCGATGTTGATCTCGCTGCCCTTCACGCCCATCGTGACGATCGTGTCGCGATTGACTTTCGCCGTGAGGTCAGGGCTGATCACCATCCACGAGTCGCCACGATCGGTTGACTTGAACAGCCTGTTCGCGGCGACGAGCAACGCACCCGTCTCCGTCGAGTGAACCATCGGCGAGTCCCAGAAGAACCGGTAATTGTCGCCGGCGGTGTAGTTCGTGACGTTCTGCGGCGAGGGACGGATGCTCTTCGACTCACCCGTGATAACGTCGCGGCGAATCATGTTGCCGCCCTGGGACTCGGTGTAAACGATGCGAGAGTCCTTTACGTCGGGGATCGAAACGAATCCGTCGCCGCCCTGGATGTTGAACCAGTCGTAGTTGAAGATGCCGCGATTGTGCCGCGACGCGCTGGGGCCGCACCAGTTGTAGTTGTCCTGCATGCCGCCGCAGACGTTGTACGGATACTCCATGTCGTAGCCGACATGGTAGAACAGGCCGACCGGAAGGTTCGGGATGAACGTCCAGGTCTTGCTCATGTCGTACGAAACGGCGACGCCGCCGTCGTTGCCGATCAGGATGTGATTCGAGTTTGCTGGATCGATCCAGATCGCGTGGACGTCGTCGTGAATCGCGAAAGCCGCGTCCTGCTCGAACGACTTGCCGCCGTCGATCGTCATCCACATGCCAACGCCGCCCATATAGACACGATCCGGGCTATTCGGATCGATGCGTACCTGGCTGAAGTACATCGGGCGCGGATTGCCCGGGTTCACCTGGCGCCACGTCGTTCCGCCGTCGTCGGAGCGGTACAAACCCATGGCTGTCGGCGTCGCAGCTGCCCCACCCGCGCGCCCACCGCGGCCAGCGCCGGCAGCTCCTTCGGCGCCTTCCGCCGGAGGAGCGAAACCACGACCTCCGCCCGCTGGACCTTCAATCAGCGCGTAAACGAAGTTGCCGCTCTTCCGGAACACGTCGAGCGCGATGCGGCCAAGGCTACCTGCGGGTAACCCGTTGCCGTTCAGTCGCGTCCAGGTGTCGCCGCCGTCGGTTGACTTCCAGATGCCGCTACCGGGGCCGCCACCGTTCATGCAGCAGGCGTTCCGGACGCGCTGGTACGTCGAAGCGAACAAGATGCGCGGGTCGGTTGCTGACATCACCAGGTCATTCGCGCCTGTCCATTCATCGACCTTCAGCACCGTCTTCCAGGTGCGACCGCCATCGGTCGTCTTGTAGACGCCGCGATCGCCACCCGACCCGAAGAGCGGTCCGGTTGCCGCGACGAGCACCACGTTGTTGTCGTTCGGGTCGATCACGATCCGATTGATGTGCTTCGAATCGGCGAGACCCATGTGCTGGAACGTCGTGCCACCGTCGGTGGACTTGTAGACGCCGCCGCCCCACGAGGTGCTCTGGCGGTTGTTCGACTCACCCGCGCCCAGCCAGACGAGGTCTGGATTGGTTTGCGAGATCGTCACGTCGCCGACGGAGATGAGTCCCGCGTCCTGGAATTGCGGAGTGAACGTTGCGCCGTTGCTCGTGGTCTTCCACAAGCCGCCGTGCGCCGTCGCGACGTAGTAGATCGCCGGATTCGCCTCGTACACCGCGAAGTCGGCGATCCGGCCCGACATCGAGGCCGGTCCGATGGACCGGAAATGGAGTGACTTGAACTGCTCGGCCACTGGCATGGCCGGGCCTTGGGCGGGCAGGGCCTGGGCGGCCAAAACCGCGACCACTGCTGTTCCCGTGAAATGACGCAGGAGCCTTACCACTGATCCTCCGGACGAGGGCGGGGAGAGGGGCCTGAACCTGCCCCGGGATTATCGAATTACGCGCCAGATGATAACGTCGCTGTCGCACGCCCCGCGAGATTCCCGGGACTCCGAATTCCCCGACCCTCGACCCCCGACCCGCGACCCTCGTGTATTCCACCTGCCTGTTCTGCAACCAGTCGCTCGGTTCGAACGAGGCCATCGAGACGTTCCCCATCGGGCGCCGGCTGGCGTTCGACCAGCGCCGGGGGCGGCTCTGGGTGGTGTGCCGGAAGTGCGAGAAGTGGAACCTCACGCCACTCGAGGAGCGCTGGGAGGCTATCGAGAGCTGCGAACGGCTGTTCCGCGACACTCGTAAGCGCGCCTCCACAGACAACATCGGGCTCGCGCGGCTTGCCGAGGGGCTGGAGCTCGTGCGCATTGGTGAACCCCAACGGCCGGAGTTCGCCGCGTGGCGTTATGGCGACCAGTTCGGGCGCCGCCGGAGACGCGGAGTGCTCTTCGCAACCGGGATTGGCCTGGTCGGCCTCGCCGGCTTCACGGCAAACATGGGCAGCGTCTTTTTTGGGGCCTCTGGCTTTCTGGCCGCTGTTAGTGCGGTCAACGGCGTAGCGCAGTGGGCCTGGATAGGGCGGAACGCGCTCCGGAATCGCAGGGTGCTCGCCGAAGTTGACTCGGCGGATGGAGTCAGATCGGTTGTGCGGGGACGATTCGTCCACTGGGTTCGCCTGATTCCCTCCACGATCGACCAGGGATGGGCGATCGAAGTCCCGTCTGAGAAGGGCGCGATCAAACAGCGTGTGGTGATCGAGGGAGAAGAAGCTCGGAGGTTGGCGGCGAAACTGGTCCCGAAACTCACGCCCGACGGTGGAGACGCGAAACAGGTTCGCGCCGCCGTTATGCAGATCGAAGCGAAGGGTACTCCGGACAATTACCTGAATTGGCTCGCCCGTAATCCAAAGTCAGTTCCGCACTGGGCTTTTTCATCGCGCCGCGACGTGGTAACCGGGCAGAAGGCGAAAAAGGGAACCCGAATCGATACGCTCGGCGTTCAAGGTCTCGAGGCCAAGCTCGCCGTGGAGATGGCCGTGAACGAGGAGAACGAACGCATCGCGCTCGAAGGCGAACTTTCGCTCCTCGAGGACGCATGGAAAGAAGCCGAAGAAATCGCGGCCATCGCCGACGGGCTCGCATTGCCGCGCTCCGTTGAGCATGGCTTACTTGAGTTGCAAGACAAACGTCCAAAAAGCCTTTAACCACAGAGGACACAGGGGACACAGAGGACGGAGGCTACACTTTCGCAATTGCTCCTCTGCGCTCTCTGCGTTCTCTGCGGTTCAAATTGCTTTTTTCGGAACCTGAATCGGCACAGAGTCATGTCATTGAGACACGTCAGCCTGGTTGCAATCCTCTTGTTACCCGCAACGGTCAGCGCGCAACTCACTGTGGTCGTCGAAGGCGATTCAAAGACCGTCGCCGCCAGCAGCCTGCAGCAACTCCCGCGCGACACCGCCACCATGGTTTTCCATGACGAGCCGCCGGTCCGCTACCAGGGTGTCTCGCTGGCCGCGGTCCTCAAGAGCGTCGGGGTCAGGACCGACTCGCTCCGTGGTCCCGCGCTGGCTACGCGCCTCGTCGTCGAAGCCTCCGATGGCTACCGGATCGTGCTCGCGCTGTCGGACCTCGATCCGTCGTTAGGTGGCCGGCGCGTCCTGCTGGCTGACCGCGTGGATGGCAAACCCCTCCCCGCCGACGAGGCACCGTGGCGACTGATCATCCCCGGTGATCTCCGTCCGGCCCGCTCGGCTCGTCAGGTCGTAACAATCAGGGTGATCGCTGAATCTCGCTGACATAGCTTTCGTGTACGTGATCTGTTCTCCGACATCCGACATCCGACCTCTGGTCTCCGTTGTATTCCACTTGTCTCTACTGCAACAACGCCCTCGGCTCGAACGAGGTCGTAGAGACGTTTCCGGTCGGGCGGAGACTGGCTTTCGACCAGTCGAAGGGCAGGCTGTGGGTCGTGTGTCGGAAGTGCGAGAAGTGGAACCTGTCGCCCCTCGAGGAGCGCTGGGAAGCCATCGAGACGTGCGAGCGACTTTTTCACGATGCGCGGAAGCGGGTTTCGACCGACAACATCGGACTCGCGCGACTTTCCGAAGGCCTCGAGCTCGTTCGCATTGGCGAGCCGCAGCGGCCGGAGTTCGCCGCCTGGCGGTACGGTGACCAGTTCGGGCGACGAAGAACGCGGGCGATCCTGATCGGCGTCGGCGCAGCGGCGGTCGGCGGAGGCGTACTGATTGCGGGCGCCACAGCCGGCATCCTGTCCAGCGGTGGCTACGGCCTCTACCAGGGCGTCTCCAGTCTCATCGAGGTGGCCCGCAAGAAGCGCCGCCTGGCTATCGTCACGGCGCCTAACGGGCAGCGCCTCACGGTCCGTGGTGAGCACGCCGAGAAGACGCGTATCGTGCTGGGCGACCCGCACGCGGATGGATGGTCGCTCGATCTCCACCACAAGGACGGGCGCATCCGGCTCGAGGGAGAGCACGCGCGCCGGGCGACGGCGTTGATCATGCCCAAGGTGAACTCCGGCGGCGCCTCGAGGGAAAAGGTGCAGACGGCGGTGAAGCGCCTCGAATCGTCAGGCGACCCGGAGCGATTCCTGCAATGGCTCGCGCTGAATCCGCCGAACGGCGCGGCCCCCTCCGGGTCGGACGTCTGGGGAATCGCCAGAAGCACGACCATCTGGGGAAAGAAGAAGCAGAAGCAACAGCAGGACGGGCTTTCCCGGCTGCCGCTGGAAACGCGACTGGCCGTCGAAATGGCGGTGAACGAGGAGAACGAACGCCGCGCGCTCGAAGGCGAGCTTACACTGCTCGAACTGGAGTGGAAGGAAGCCGAGGAAATCGCCGGCATCGCGGACAGCCTCGGCAACGCGTCGGTCGATCAGCAGTTCGAGGAGCTGAAGCGCCGGACCGGCAGTCCCTGACGAGAGTCGCACCAGACGTTCGCCACTCGTGCTGAGACGACGCGCGCGAGGCCAAGGCGTTAGGCGCGAGGCCAGCCACTGCTCCTGTTGACTTCCGACAAGAGTGTGGTGACATTCCTGTCGGAACCCGACAACAGTGGCCATGAGCACCCAGCCCATCCCTGACGTTCTCCGCGGCACGCTGGATCTCCTGATCCTCAAGACCCTCGCCCTCGACGAGATGCACGGCTGGGGAATCGGCCAGCGCATCCAGCAGTTCTCGAAAGGTGTACTCGAGGTGAACCAGGGCTCGCTCTATCCGGCGCTGCAACGCCTGGAGCAGAAGGGCTGGATCGCGAGTGAGTGGCGCACCTCAGAAGCCAATCGTCGCGCGAAGTACTACCGGCTCACCACGTCGGGACGACGCGCGCTGGGAACCGAGACTGCCAACTGGCGCCGGTACGTTGGCGCCGTCGACCTGATCCTGGAGACCTGACGGTGGATGCCCTCCGTGGATTGCTGACGCGCCTGCGCGCGATCGTGCGTGGACGCACCGCAGATCGCGAGCTCGATGAAGAGATTCGCGTGCACCTCGAGATGGAAATGGAGAAGAATGTCGGCGCCGGCATGCGCCCCGACGAGGCCCGTCGCCAGGCACTGGCGGTCTTCGGCGGACGTGACGCCGCCATGGAAGCGCATCGCGACGTGCGCGGTGGCCGCTGGTTCGAGGATTTTCTCACCGATAGCCGGTACGCGCTGCGCACGCTTCGACAGAACCGCGCCCTCACCGCGGCCGCGATCCTCACCATCGCGATCGGTGTCGGCGCGAACACGGCGATCTTCTCCACGCTCCACGCGGTCATCCTGCGCCCCCTGCCGTATGCTGACGCGGACCGACTCGTTATGCTCTGGGAGTCGAACCCGGAACGTGGCTGGGTCAACGCGGACGTGGCGCCAGCCAACTACTTCGACTGGCGCGAGCAGACGAAGGAGTTCGAGGACATCGCGCTGTACACGAAGTACGGGCCGAGTACGGTCCTCAGTCATGAGGGCGAGGCGCACGTCCTTGCCTCGCTGACGGTGAGCGGCAACTTCTTCACCGTCCTCGGCGTGCCGGCGGCGGCCGGTCGCACCTTCACAGACGAGGAAACCTGGGACGTCGGCGAGCGCCGCGCGATGATGAGCCACCGCCTGTGGAGCACGCGCTTCGGGAGTGATCCGAAGATCATCGGCCGGATCGTCGACCTGGGTGGATTCCCCGTTCGAGTGGTTGGGGTAACGCCGGCGTCATTCACTTTCCCCGGATTCGATCCGGATATCTTCCGGCCAACGGCATTCAGTCGCCAACAGGCGGCGGCCGTTTCGTTCAGGCGCGCGCACTGGCTGGGCGCCATCGGGCGGCTCCGGGAGGGGGTGACGCCGGCGCAGGCAGACGCTGCGCTGCAGGTCGTCGTGAAGCGTCTGCAGCGGGACTATCCCGTTACCAACACGAACATGGGCGCGGGCTTCACGCCGCTTCATCGGTTCCTCATCGGCGACGTCCGGGACTACCTGCTCGCCCTGCAGGCGGCCGTCGCGTTGCTCCTGCTCATCGCCTGCGCCAACGTGGGCAACCTGCTGCTCGTACGGGCGGCGGATCGCGAACGTGAATCGGTCGTCCGCCTGGCGCTTGGCGCCGGTCGTGGGCGTCTCGTCAGGCAGGCGTTCACCGAAAGCCTCGTCATCGCGGCGTTAGGCGGCGCGGCCGGGCTGGTGGTCGGCTGGGTGGGAACGCGCCTGCTGGCAGCGATGCAACCCGAAGGCATGCTTCCGGTCAGCAACATCGGGATCAACACGGGCGTGTTGCTCTTCACCCTTGGCATTGTCGTTGCGAGCGGACTGCTCTTCGGGATTGGACCGGCCCTCTGGAGCCGGCGGCGCGTGCCTGCTGACGTCCTCAAGGAAGGTGGCCGCGGGGCCACCGGTTCGCGGCTGCGTCGCTGGAGTCATGGACTCGCGGTGGCCGAGCTGGCGATCGCGGTCATGCTGATGACGGGGGCAGGACTGCTGGTCCGGAGCTGGTGGCGGGTGCAGGACATCGAGCCCGGTCTGGACGCTGAAGGTGTGCTGTCGGTCGCGGTCAACCTTCCGCCTGGCAGGTTCGATACGCAGGAAAAACGCGACGGATTCTACGATGAAGTTCTGGTGAGTGTCGCTGCCATTCCCGGAGTGGTTGGAACGGCCACCGTCTCCACGTTGCCCATGACCCAGACGTCGTGGTCCAGCGACTTCGCCGTGGCTGGAAGAGCGCGGGAAGATTTCGGTACCGAGGTGCTGCATCGCGAGATCTCCCCCGCATACCACGAGGTGTTGAAGGTACCGGTCCTCAAAGGACGAACCTTTACCGACGCGGATATCGCCAGTGCTCAGCCCGTCGTGCTCATCAATGAAGCACTGGCGAAAAAGTTCTTCGCGAACGACGACCCGATCGGGAAGCGGGTCGCGTTCGACCGGTACCCGGACTCCACGTCGTTCTGGCGAACGATTGTCGGTGTAGTTGGCAGCGAGCGGCAAAACGGTCTGGAGGCGCCATCACGACCCGAGTTCTTCGCTCCCGTAAAACAGGATGAAAACGGGACGCGCACACTGCTCATCAGGACGACCGGGGATCCTGCGGCGATCATCCCGGCAGTGCGGAGCCGGCTGGCGTCTGTGAACTCCGGGGTCGCGATCAACCGCATTCGCACGATGACCGAGGTTCGCGACACGGCGCTTGCCCGTCGTCGGTTTGTCATGACGCTGGTGCTCACGTTTGCCGGTGCGGGCCTGATGCTCGCGCTCGTGGGTGTTTACGGCGTGATGGCGCAGGTGGCGCGCGGACGACGGAAGGAACTCGGGATCAGGGTGGCGCTCGGCGCACCACTCGCCGGGATCCAGATGCTCGTCGTACGAAAGGGTTTGGCGCTGGCATTGCTTGGCGCGGCAGTAGGCCTTGGTGGCGCAATCGCGGCGACGCGCGTGATCGCCGGGATGCTCTACGGGGTGGAACCGTCCGATCCGCTCACCCTGGCATCCGTTTCAGTGCTCCTCACCGCCGCCGCCGTCGTGGCCACGCTTCCCCCGGCCCGTCGCGCCGCGCGGGTCGATCCGATCGAGACCCTGCGCATGGAGTAAAAAGGGTCAGACTCCTTTTGGAGCAAAAGGAGTCTGACCCTTTTTAAGCGCAGCGGCTGGCGGGCAGTCGGAGATAGTTTTAGGGCATGGTGGAAGCTCCAAGCGCCCTCCGCGACGCCCTCGCGGATCGCTATGCCCTCGGTGAGGAAATCGGTCGCGGTGGAATGGCGACTGTCTACGCCGCTGACGACCTGCGTCACGGCCGTCGAGTGGCCATCAAGGTTCTGCGACCCGAGCTGACCGCGAACCTTGGTGAGGAGCGCTTCCTTCGCGAAATCGGTATCGCGGCTCGCCTGACGCACCCGCACATCGTGCCGCTGCTCGACTCGGGAACGGCGAATGGGCTGCTGTATTACGTCGCGCAGTTCGTCTCCGGCGGGTCGCTTCGATCGCGATTGAAGACCGATGGTGCACTTCCGGTCAGTGACGCGCTGCGAATCGCCGAAGAAGTGGGCGCGGGCCTCGACTTCGCCCATCGCAGTGGAGTGGTTCATCGCGACGTGAAGCCCGAGAACATCCTGTTCGCAGATGGCCACGCTGTGCTCACGGATTTTGGCATCGCCCGAGGTTCAGCATTCAAAAGTGTGTTCAAGACGGATGAAGGGCTCGTCGTCGGCACGCCCGAGTACATGAGCCCGGAGCAGGCTTCAGGTGACACGGAAGTCGGCGGGCCCAGCGACATCTACAGCCTGGCTTGCGTGGTCTATGAGATGCTGACCGGACAGCCGCCGTTCTCTGGCGCACCACCATATACCATCGTGGCGCGCCACGTGACCGAGACGCCTCGCAGCGCCAGAGCCCTTCGGCCGGAAGTCCCTGAAGGAGTCGTGCGCGCCCTTGGACGTGCGCTGGCCAAGGATCCGGCGGATCGCTTTGCGACCATCGGCGCATTCGTCACCGCGCTGCAGGATGATCCCGCAACCCCGGTGGGTGCGCGCACGCGCTCGATCGCTGTGTTGCCGTTCGTGAACGCCAGCCCTGATCCGGAGAACGAGTACCTCAGTGATGGCATCACCGATGAATTGATCGACGCGCTGTCGAAAGTTCGAGGGTTGCGCGTCGCGTCGCGAACCACGGTGTTCGGCCTCAAGGGCAAGCTGCAGGACGTGCGCGCGGTCGGTGCCTTTCTCGGCGCATCCGCGGTCATTGAGGGCACGGTCAGGCGGGCCGGCGATCGGCTCCGGATTTCCGCACAGCTTTCCTCCACTGACGACGGCAGCCTGTTGTGGTCGCAACGTTTTGATCGCACGCTGCAGGATGTCTTTGCGCTTCAGGACGAAATCGCGCATACGATTGTGGACGCATTGCGGGCGACGACATTTGCCGACCTGTCCGAGCCCGTTCCACAGCGTTACGTCGGCAACGCCAATGCGTACAGCCTGTACCTCAAGGGCCGGTTCGAATGGAACAAGCGCACGAAGGAAGGCGTCGCCGCCGGCATCGAATACTTCCAGCAGGCGGTGAAAGAAGATCCTCGTTATGCACCGGCCTACACGGGACTCTCGGATTCGTACGCGCTCCATGTGGACTATCGCAGCGTGCCCGTGAAGGAAGGCTTCGAAGCCGCAAAGAAGTACGCTCGAAAGGCTATTGAGCTGGATGAGACGCTGGCGGAGGCGCACGCATCGCTCGCCTGGAGCCTGTTCATCTACGACTGGGACTGGACCGCGGCGGAACGGGAGTTCAAGCGCGCCATCGAACTGGCGCCGGGATACGCCACGGGGCACCAGTGGTATGCCTTCCTGTTGATTGCACGCGGGCAGGTCGAGGAAGCGCTGGTCGAGGCGCACATGTCGCAGGAGCTCGATCCTGCCTCCGTGAGCATCCGGCGCGGACTCGGCGGCATCTATGCGTACGCGCGACGTTACGAACAGGCGCGATATCACACCGAGCGCGCGATCGCGATGAACCCGCTGGCCGAGGAGAGCTATCGGATGCTGGGGATGGCGCTCTTCAGGATGGGTAAGGTCGAGGAAGCGGAGCGTGTGTTGCGCGAATCGGCGGCCCTGGAAGGGGCGGGTCCTTACGCCGATGCAACGCTCGGCTACGTCCTCGCCCAGCGCGGCAAGATGGACGAAGCGCGCGCGATCTGCACGCAGCTCGAGTCCGAGGCGAAGAAGGGGTACGTATCGCCCGTCGCTTTCGGGACGCTCAGCCTGGGCATGGGTGAATTGGAGTCGGCACTCGAATGGATCCAGCGTTCCATCGATGAGCGGCGGGGCTGGTTCGTTTACGCGCGCGTTAACCCGATGTTCGATCCGCTTCGGGAGCATCCGAGGTTCCTCGCGATGCTGGAGGGCCTGGATCGCGAAACCTCGAGCATGGCGAAGTGGGAAGCCGGCAGTACCTAACGACGGAGGCGGTATGCGGTGCACGGAATCGAGTATACTCGCCGTTGTTGTTGCCACATTTGCGGCCCAGCCAACCGCCGCGCAGGACACGGTCAGGGTGCGTGCGGACAACCCACCGCTCTGGGGTGCAAACGTCCGCCTCGATGAGGAACTGGCCATCGGCCGGGCCGACGGTCCGTCGGAATACGCATTCGGCCGCATCTACCACGCGGCTCCAGATCGCGACGGATCATTCTACCTGTACGACGTGAACGATCGACAAATCCGGCGATATGACGCGCGGGGTCGCTTCGAGGGACTGATTGGTCGCAGGGGTGGAGGCCCAGGCGAATACCAGCACGTCGGTGGCATGATGGTCGACGCCTCTGGATCACTCGTGGTCTTCGATCCCGGAAGCAGGCGTATCACACACTACGGTCCGGATGGAAAAATGCGGCGCGAGTTGAGCACGACGCGCGGATCATTCGATGCCTTCGTCATCGACAGCGCCGGTCGCTTCTACTTCATCGTGACCGCCGGTGGCCGGATGATGGAAGGGCCGGGCGTGCAGCAGCAGTACCTGCGCCTTTCGCCCGACGGAAAGGTGCTCGATTCGCTGCCGTTCCCGAACCTCACGACGCGGACGCCTATCCCGCAAACGTTTGCTCTGTCAACCAGCGATGGGATGCGGCTCAACTTCATCGAAGACCCACTGTACGCACCCTACCTGTCGGGCGGCATGCTGGCAGGACGGTCCGGTGCCTATCGAGTCGTCGTCAACGATGGCTCGCGGCGCGTCATGGTCATCGAGCGCGACGTGCAGCCCGTCAGGCTGGCAAGTGAAGAACGAGCGCAGTGGCTCGAGTTCGCAGATACCATGCGGCTGCGCGGGAGCGGTCCGTATGACATCCCCCGTACCAAGCCGTTGCTCCGAGGTCTCCGAAGCGACCACCAGGGTCGCATCTGGGCTGAGGTCTACGTCGAGGCGGAGAAACGCACCAACCTGCCGGCGACGCGCACCAACGGGGGCAAGCAGATCCTCTACTGGAGGGAGCGAACCACCTACGATGTCTTCTCTCCACAGGGCCAGTACCTGGGCCGCGTCGCGCTTCCACAGCAAAGTGTCCTGCTCGCGATCAGCGGCAACCGCTTGTTCACGGTGGGGAAGGGCCCCGACGACGAAGACCGCGTCGTCGTTTTTCGAATGGCTGTTCCAGAACGTCCCTGATTCGCGATCGCTCTCGCTGATCGCTGATCGCTAATTGCTAATCGCTTTCCTGAAGCCTGAGCCCCCGAACCCTGCACCTAGCTGGAATAATACGCCGCATTCTCCTCGACGTACCCTTTCGTCAGGTCGCAGCCGTACGCCGTTGCTGTCGCGTCACCAGCACCTAACGATACTTCGAGATCCACGACCTCGGTCGCGAGTGCGGCCCGCACCGTGGCATCGTCGAAATCCACCCTCGCGCCGCTCTGGACGACCTGGAAGCCGTTGACCCACGCGTCGGTTTCCCCCGTACGAATGGTCGCGTCAAAGCACTTGCCGACCGCCATGAGGATCCGCCCCACGTTGGGGTCGGCGCCGTGAACCATCGTCTTGATCAGCGGGGAGTTCACCAGTGACTTGGCGACCTGGCGCGCCTCCGTTTCGTCGAGGGCTTGGCGCACTGTGCACCGCAGCAGGTGCTGCGCGCCCTCGCCATCACGGGCCAGGATCTCCGTCATGCGGATGCACCCGGCGAGGAGTGCCGCCTCGAACTCCGCTTCCGGTACGCGGCCCGCCATGCCGTTGGCGAGCAGCGCGCACGTGTCCGACGTGCTCGTGTCCGTGTCAACGGAAAGCATGTTGAACGACACGTGTGCCACGCTCCTCAACATCCGGTCCAGCGTCCCGCGGTCGAACTCGGCGTCGGTGAAGATGTAAGCCAGCA
>DATMBT010000497.1:0-5511 GCA_035559475.1 Gemmatimonadaceae bacterium | reverse complement strand
AACTCGTGGCCGCATTCGAGACGCTCCTCGGCTCCGGCGCCGACATCTCGTTGATGAACGCGATTCGCAAGCGGCTGCTCAGGTTCGGCGGCGGCCGTCTCGCGCTCGCCTTATCGAGTCGCCGGGTTCACTGCCTCATTGCCTCCGACGTGATAGGGAATGACCCGGCGTCGATCGCCTCCGGTCCGTGCGTCACCGATTCGAGTCGCGCGGGTGACGTGCGTGAACGCGCCGTCGCGGCCGGAGTGTGGGACAGGCTTCCGCTTCGCGTCAGGCAGCACATCGAAACAACAGACCTGCCTCGACCGGATCACGCTCGATTTGTCACGACGGCAGTCCGAGTGATCCTCGATCGCACCCACGCGGAACACGGCGCGGCCGAGGAGGCATTGCGCCTTGGTGCACAGGTGCAGGTGAGGTCGGATCCATTGTCAGGCAACGCCGCCACCGTGGGACAGGAGTTTGCGCGGCAACTCGTGACAGGCCGGCGTCAGGCACTCCAATGCATCATCTGGTCCGGTGAGACGACAGTCACGCTTCCACCGAACAGCGGTCGTGGCGGACGCTGTCAGGAATTCGCGCTGGCCTGCGCACTCGCACTGGAGAACGCGGGCGACGCCGCCAAGGGCATCACGGTACTTGCTGCGGGAACCGACGGCCGCGACGGCCCGACCGACGCCGCCGGTGCGATCGTAGACGGGTCCACCTGTTCAGCAATTCGACAAACTGGAACGGAGCCAGCCGCTTTGCTCCCTGATCACGCGTCTTACAACGCTCTCGACTCGGTTGGAGCGCTACTGAGAACCGGACCAACAGGCACGAACGTGAACGACCTCGTGATTAGCTTGCTATCGTGAGCTCATTCATGGTCCCGCAATTGTTTGGAACGCGAATTTTCGCGGAAGTGCGCGGACGTTCGCTGATCGCTGCGCGGCAATCCGCATATTTCGCGTTCATCCGCGTAAAAAAGCTTCGCGTGACCTGGGAAACGGATCCAAAATGTTAGCCTACGTTTTCTGGCATTGGAAACGCGCCGGTGTGCAGTCGCGCGAATATGAAAGCCGACTGCACGATTTCCATTTCGCGCTGAGGCATGAACCACCTCCGGGCTTCAAGTCATCGTGGTCGGCCGGGGTGTCGAACGCGCCATGGGCCAATGAAGGCAACGATGCCTATGAAGACTGGTACGTCGTCACCGATAGCTCCGCACTCGATCCGTTGAACGACGCCGCTATTTCTGCGTCGCGCAAACTGCCGCACGACCAGGCAGCCCATGCGGCGAGTGGTGGTACCGCCGGGCTTTACCGGCTTCGTCGAGGCGAAGTGGTCGTGTCGCCGCAGTCGGCGCAGTGGTTCTCGAAGCCCGGTGATTGGACGTACGAGCGCCTGTACAGCGAACTCCAGACCATCATCGGCTCTGGTGACGTTGCGTTGTGGGGACGCCAGATGACGCTCGGTCCGGCACTCGAGTTCTGCCTGCAGTCGAGGAGGCCGGTGAACCTGCCGGCTGAGCTCAAGGCCAGAGCCATCGCGCTCCGATCCGTCTTTCCTGAAAGCGCGTAACTCGCGAGCTTCCTGCACATGGCACGACCTCCATTCACCGTCGGACTCATCCAGGACGCCGCCGGAGCGAACCGCGACGCAAACCTCGCTGACTCCGTAACCGCCATCCGCGAAGCGCACCGGCGTGGTGCGCAGGTGATCTGCCTCAAGGAGCTCTTCAACGCTCCGTATTTCTGCAAGTCGCTCCGCGTCGAGGCTTTTGGCATCGCTGAACCAATTCCGGGGCCGACCACTGAGGCGCTGGCTGGGGTCGCGGCCGAGCTCGAAGTCGTCCTCATCGTTCCGCTCTACGAGCGGCAGGCCTCCGGCCTCTACCGCAATTCGGCGGCGATCATCGACGCGGACGGGTCGCTGCTTGGCGTGTATCGCAAGATGCACATCCCGCATGATCCGCTGTTCGAGGAGAAGTACTACTTCGCCCCCGGCGATTCCGACGATTCCGCGCCCGCGCAGAACGGGGTCATGAAGGGCTCTCACGGGTTCCGCGTCTGGCGTACTCGTTATGCAGACATCGGCGTGCTGATCTGCTGGGACCAGTGGTACCCCGAAGCAGCGCGCATCACGTCCCTCCTGGGCGCTGACATCCTGTTCTATCCCACCGCGATCGGGTGGCATCCGGGCGAGCGCGCCGAATATGGCGATGCCCAGGTGGAAGCCTGGCGCACGATCCAGCGCGCGCACGCCATCGCCAACGGGGTGTTCGTCGCCGCGCCTAACCGCGTGGGCTTCGAACCCGAGCCGAACACGCAGGGCCTGCAGTTCTTCGGGCGCTCGTTCATTTCGGACCCGTTCGGTCGCATTATCGCCGAGGGAGGCGAAAACCCCGAAGTCCTCGTCGCAAAGTGCGACCCCGCCCTGGTGGAAGAGACACGCCGTAACTGGCCGTTCCTCCGCGACCGGCGAGTGGATGCGTACGGGGGGATACTGAGCAGGTATCTCGCTTGAGTCGGGAATCGGGAATCGGGAATCGGGAATCGCGAGCTCCCACCTCCCACCTCCCACATCCCACATCCCGGCTCCGGATGCCGGCGGAATGGGCGCCGCACGCCGCCACATGGATCGCCTGGCCGCACCACGAACCCGACTGGCCGGGAAAACTCGAGGCGGTTCGGTGGGTGTACGCCGAGATCGTGCGCGTGCTGCACGCCTACGAGCGGGTGGAGATCCTCTGTCATAACGAGGACGTGAGGGAGGACGCGCGCACACGGCTCAACGCGCACGCGTGTAACCCCGACGGCTACCGGCTCCACGTCGTCCCTAACGATCGCGTCTGGCTGCGCGACTCCGCGCCGACCTTCGTGCACGACGAGCCGGGGAACGTGAACCTCGTCAACTGGTCGTTCAACGCGTGGGCGAAATACGACAACTACACGCTGGACATCCAGGTGGGCACGGCGATCGAGGAGATCACCGGCCAGCGACGGTTCCAGCCGCGACGTCCCGACGGACAACCGGTGGTTCTCGAAGGAGGTGCCATCGAGGCCAACGGCACCGGCCTGTTGATGGTGACCGAGGAGTGCCTGCTGTCGAAAATCCAGGAGCGAAACCCGGGCCTCGATCGTGAAGGGTACGAAACCATCTTCCGCGAGTGGCTCGGCATCGATCGCACCATCTGGCTTGGTGAGGGATGCGAGGGCGACGACACCCACGGGCACATCGACGACATCGCCCGCTTCGTGAGCGCCGATACCCTTGTCCTGGCGGTGGAGGTAGACCCCGCGGACGACGAGAACCATCGCCGTTCCATGGACAACCTTCGGCGGCTCGAAGGTGGTGGAGCCCCGCCGCTGCGGATCCTGCAGCTCCCTTACCCACGCCCGGTCATCATGGACGGCCAGCGGTTACCGGCGAGCTACGCCAACTTCTACATCGCCAACGGGATCGTTATGGTGCCTACGTTCAACGACCCGATGGATCGCGTGGCACTGGCCATCCTCGCCGACTGCTTCCCGGACCGCGAGGTCTGCGGCATTCATTCGGTCGACCTGGTGTGGGGGCTTGGCACCCTGCACTGCCTCACGCAGCAGGAGCCGTCGGCACGAGCCGTTGGCTAGCGGTTCCGCGGTGCGTTTCGAATCGTCCAGTAGTCGAACCTGGCGTAGACGGGCACCCTGACATGAGCACCCCAATGCACAGTCGATCCATGCGGCTCCGCTTCGCGATGATCGCCGTCCTCACGACGGCCGCCTGCACCTCGGCGGAACGCAACGCGACACCCGCGGGAGAAATCGGTGGGACGCTCATCGTCGCCCTTCCGGCGGAGCCGGGGACGTTGATGCCACCGCTCGTGCGGTACGCCCATGAGAAGGTGATCGCCGATCAGATCTTTGAAGGCCTGGCGGAAATCGGTCCGGACCTCAACACCAACGGTGACTCGGGTTGGAAACCGAAGTTAGCGGAATCGTGGCAGTGGTCCGCCGATTCGCTGTCCATCACGTTCCGTCTCAGTCCGCGTGCCCACTGGCACGACGGTCCGAGCGTGACCTCGAAGGACGTTCGCTTTTCGCTCGAGCTTTACAAGGACCCGAAGGTGCTCGCCCGGGCAGCCACTGCCCTTGCCGAAATCGATTCGATCTCGACACCGGACTCACTCACGGCGGTGGTCTGGTACGCGAAACGATCGCCTGAGCAGTTCTACAACCTTGCCTACAACCTGCTGATCGCTCCTGAGCACCTGCTTCGTGACGCCGACCGCGCCAACCTCGGCGAACACCCGTTCGCACGGAACCCAGTGGGCTCCGGACCTTTCATGTTCAAGCGATGGGACGCTCGCTCAGTCTTCGAAGTGGTCGCGGACACGTCGTATCACCAGGGACGTCCGCTGCTCAATCGTGTCATCTGGCTGTTGAGTCTCACTCCTGTCACTGCGCTGGAGCCGGTGCTGGCCGGCGAAGCAGACATGTTCGAGGTGGTCACCACCGATGGCATGGCTCGCATCGCCACGCAACAAATGGTGAAAGCGATTCGTTACTCGAGCCCGAACTATGTCTATTTGGGCTTCAACGGGCGCGATCCGAAGAACCCCGAGCGGCCACACCCGCTGCTCGCGGATCGCGAGCTCCGTCGCGCGCTGACCATGTCCATCGACCGCCATGTGCTGCTGAAGAACGCGCTCGATTCGCTTGGTTTCGTGGGTGCTGGGCCGTTCTCCCGCGTGCTCGCCGTGGCCGACACCACGCTGACCATGGTGCCCTTCGACTCGGCCGGCGCCGATCGACTCCTCGATTCGTTAGGCTGGAAGGATCGTAACAGCGATGGCGTCCGGGTGAGGTCGGGCCGGCCGCTCCGGTTCGGGATCATGTTCCCCACCAGCAGCGTCCAGCGCCGCCGCTACGCGGAGCTGATCCAGGCGCAGCTTCGGCCCCACGGAGTGCAGGTCGATGTCGATGGCGGGGACTTTGCCGTATTTGGGGCACGCCTGTTCAAAGGGGAGTTTGACGCCTTGTTGAACAACTGGACCACCGATCCCTCACCCAGTGCGGTGCGCGATACGTGGTACTCTGCGTCGGTCGCCAATCGTGGGTCGAACTATCTGCTCTACGGAAACCCCGTCGTCGATGCCAACATCGACAGCGCGATGAGGGATCCAGACGCGGCGCGCAGCCGAGCGTACTACCGTGCCGCCTATCAGCGAATCATCGATGACGCCCCCGCGGTGTGGTTGTACGAGGGCCGTCCATATATGGCGATAAACAGCCGTGTGAAGCCGGTATTCAACGGCTCGGACGTGTGGTGGCGACAGCTTCGACTCTGGTCAATTCCAGCGGCCGGCCGGCTCCCGCGCGACGGGTAACGAAGTCCCGTACCGCCTTCAGAGGACCGCATCTGGAAAGGCCCGTGTTTTGGGCCGCTCTAACAGTTGCGTGGTGGACCGGACGGCGTCTTTAGCTGGGGTCCAGGGGGGTCGGAAGGGAGAATGACCACGGGGTCTTCCCGGTGGTCCTCGGG
>DATMBT010000496.1:0-16943 GCA_035559475.1 Gemmatimonadaceae bacterium | reverse complement strand
CCCGGTGGCAGGCTTCCCTCGAGTGAAGGTGAGAGCGCGCGCAGCCAGCTCCGCAGCCGCCGCAGCGCGACTCGAAAATCGTGCAGGGTCTCGCTGTCCTTTGCCACGGACAGGCGTTCACGCTCGTGCGCGAGGTCCTCGATGAGCGTCAGCGCAATGAGCCGAGCGGAACGCGGGGCAGTGTCGTCGAGGATAGACGAGTCGTAGGTCATCCGATCAGTCGGCGAGCGCGCGGAGTTGTGAGGGCGTCAGGTGCCACTGCAGCATCGCGGAACCGGCGTCCACGCGATCGTCAATGCGGAGCAGGCAGGCGCCGCCCTTCTTGAACTCGAAGTTCATGCCGGGTGTTCCGCCGACGAGCCACGTCACGAGTTCACCCAGGTGCGGTTCATGGCCGACGACGGCCACCACGCCGAGCTCGCCGCGGTCATTCAGCCACTCGGCGAGTTCCCGCGGATGCCGGTCCGGCAACATGGCGTCGATGGTCTCCATCTGCTCGACGCCTAACGTTTCAGCGATGACCCGGGCCGTGTCGGCGGCGCGGAGCCACGGGCTGGTGCCGATCAGGTCCGGGTGAGGCGAAACCCGCTGCAGGCCGCGCGCGTTTTTGCGCATCCTCCGCCGTCCCGTGTCCGTCAGGGGACGGTCCGAATCCGGTCGGCCGGTGCGCGCGTACTCCTCGCGCTCCATCGCGATAGCGTGTCGAATGACCAGCAGCTGCATGCAGGGGGTTCCCGGGCGGGACAGCCATGAACATCGGACCGCCCCAATTTAGGGTCTCTCGCGCCCCCCCGTAGGATCACTGTCGGAGCCGTGTACGACGGTGCTACCGTAGTCAGGTGCCGTTCCGCTCAAGCAGGTCCCTGAGGGATACCGTCGAAGTTGCCGTGCGGGAGCTGAAAAACCCCGCTCGGCGACGGACCGTCCTTTCGGTGTCGGCCATCATCGTGGGCGTGATCGGATGGTATGTGTACTGGACCCTCACCAGCCCGCTGAGCATCAACGCGCCGCCGCCGGCGGTGCTCGCCGAACTTCCGGACTCGATCGCACCGCTTCCGGCGTCTGTCGTCGAGGCGCCGATCACATACGACCTGTCCACGGCGATGGACTCGCTGGAGCGCGCCATCCCGCGCAACTACGGCGACATCAACCAGCGGCTCCAGGCGGGGAACAACCAGCGCGCGCACTTTGCGTTTTCGGTCTCGCGAACCCCGTTCACGATTCGCGTCGACGGCCGCACGGTATCCCTTTCGACCGTCGTTGAATACGAGGCGCGTGGGTGGTACCTGCCAATTATCGGGCCGACGGTCAGTGCCGCGTGTGGCACCGGCGGTGTTCCGCGACCACGCATCGCGGCCACGCTCATCTCCACTGCCGACATCACGCCCAGCTGGCAGTTACGCACCCGGACACGGATCGGACGGCTGGAACCGGTCACCGACAGCGCCCGTGATCGCTGTCGCGTGACGGTCTTTCGCATCGACATGACGGATCGGGTCATCAATGCCACGCGCCAACTGCTCGAAATGGGACTGACGCAGATCGACGGGGGCGTCGCCCGCTGGGATTCACGGGCGCGGTTCGAACAGCTCTGGCGCGTGTTGCAGCGCCCGATCCGTTTCACCGACAGCGTCTACATGCTCATGGCCCCGTACAGCGCGGAACTTGGTCCCATCACGGCGCACGGGGACACGGTGATCGCGCGGCTGCGCCTGGTCGCGTCTCCGCGGGTCGTGACCGGACCGTACCCTAACGAGTTCGACCTGATGACGCCGCTGCCGCGGCTGGGTCCGATGTCGAAAGTGGGTGACGGCGCGCATGTCCAGCTCGAGGGCTCACTCGCCTATCCGGTCGCGAGGGGGTTGCTGAAGAAGGTCCTCGTGGGGCGGGAATTCCAGCAGGCCGGCCGAACCCTCAAGGTCGTGGACATCGACGTCATGGGCATCGGTGGGGGCCGCGTGGCGCTCGGCATCACGCTCAGCGGCGCCGTGCATGGGCGACTGTGGTTCACCGGCACGCCGGCGCTGCATCGCGACCGCCGGGAACTCTATGTGCCTGATCTCGACGTAGACGTGGGCAGCGCCAACCTGCTCGTGCGCGGGTTTGATTGGCTCAAGGGCGAGGAGATGCGGAACTTTCTTCGCGCGCGCGCTCGTGTGTCCGAGGCGGAACTCGTGGGACGCCTCAGCGATCTGGCCGAAAAGGGGATAAACCGCACACTGACCGAGGGGATCGTGCTTTCCGGCCAGGTCAAGCGCGCTGAGGCGACCTCGGTGCGGGCGTCGATATCAGACATACGCGTGCGTGCGCTCGCCGAAGCGAACCTCCGGCTGGCGATCAACAAGGCGCCAAGCCTGCCACGTCCTCCAGCCCCGCCACGAGCACCCTCCGACACGGCAAAGGGGAAAGGGAAGCATTAACGGCTGAGAGCCGCGGACGTCCAAGAGGGCAGAATGCAAAGTGCAGAATGCAGAATTCTGAGATCTGCAATCTGAAGTCAGCAGTCTGCATTCCGGTGTCCGTTCTCGATCACACGTTGCAGGAAGCCGGAGGCTTCTCAATGTCCAGGCATATTAGACGCACCGCTATCATAACCGCCGCGATGATGCTGCCTATCGTTATGCAGGCCCAGCGGCCCATGTCTCGCGACCGGTGGACCGGTATCAACTCCATCGCGCCGCTCATCGATATGCGACGGGAACTGAACCTCACGTCGCGCCAGCTGGTACAGCTCGACTCGATCGAACGCGTGCTGCTCGCACGCAACCAGGGAATTCGCGACCAGCTCCGCGTCAGGCTCGACTCGGTCCGTCCCCGTGGCGGTACCAGGTCTGAAGAGGAAATCGCGGCGATGCGCGCCCAGGGGGATTCACTGCGCGCCCTCCAACGGGTGATCGCTCGCAACGATTCGGTGGCGCGCGTGTCCGCCATGGCGGTTCTGTCCGATTCCCAGCGAGTGCGTGTGCGCGAACGCGTGGCCGAACGTCGTGGATTCGAGGCCGGACGCCAGAGCAGGATGCGTGAGGGGCGGCGTCCAGGCTCGCCTGAGTTCAACGATCAGATGGGTCCCAGGATGCGCGGGCGAATGGGCGGAATGGGAATGGGACTGGGAATGGAAAATCCGGGCATGCGTGGTCCTGGAATGGGCGGTCCGAGAATGGGTGGTCCGGGAATGGGTCCTCCGGGAATGCGCTTTCGCGGAGCAGCTCCGAACGACTCTGGTCCAAGGCGTTTCCGTCGTCCCCCGCCACCTCCAGAGCAGCTCCCTGGCTAAAGGGATGAACACCAGCCGCCCCGGTGAACAACCGGGGCGGTTTCTTTGCCGGGCCCGCCGAAGCACTTCGACGGGCTCGTCTTCTAGATTTGAAGGAGGTTCAGACAGGAGATGGCTGCGATGCTGAAACTGATTCTGGTCGCCGGTGCGTTGGCGCTGGGTGCGCCGTCATTCGGTGAGGTGTTTGGCGACGTGCGCGTCGGCGAAGAGTACGTGAAGGACGCCGCCGTCGAACTGAAGTGCGGGGATGAAGTCGTGAAGGGAAAGACCGATGCGAGCGGTTCCTACCGCCTGACGGCAAAAGGAACTGGCAAGTGCGCGATCAGCGTGGCACATGACGGACAGACGCCGTCGGTGGACGTCGTCGTCTTTGAGAAAGCCTCGCGTTATCGCCTCGTGCTCGAGAAGAAAGGCGAGACCTGGACCCTGAAACGGGTCTGACGCGTGTCAACACCTGGAGCCCAGAAGGACTTCTGGGATCGCCTGCAGATCGTGCTGTCACCGCTCGGCGGCCTGCTCACCGCCATTGCCGTCGCCAGCCTTGGTTTCATCGGATCGCGCACGATCGAGCGGCAGCAGAGCAGCGAGGCAAAGCTGCGGCTCTACTCGGAGCTCATGACGCGGCGCGAGGAATCCGAGGCCACCCTGCGGAAGGAGATGTTCCAGTCCATCATCGGCTCGTTTTTCGATCCGCAAACGGCATCGCTCGACACGCGGCTGCTCAAGATGGAACTGCTGGCGCAGAACTTTCACGAGGCACTGAACCTCGTTCCGCTGTTCGAGCACATGCAGCGCGAGATCGACGAGTCCCGGGTATCGCGTGACGCAAAGCGCGAGTACAGTGCGCGGCTCGGCGACCTGGCGCGCGAGGTCACCCGCAAGCAGATGATCGTCCTCGAGTCGAGCGGACGGCGACATGACTGGACCGTGATGATCAGCGATACGCTGGCCGCGGGTACGGGATCCGAGCAGCTCGACGACGTCGAAGTGGAGCTCGACGGCATCAAACGTCGCTTTCGCGTAACGTTGGCGCGCGCCGACACGGTGCGTCGCGAGCTGCGCATCGGACTGGAGATCGAGACGCCTCCGCAGGCAGGCGTGCCGCCAAGCGCCGTCGGCCGGTACAATGTCGATTTTGACGTCGGCTTCTTCAGCACGCCGATGATCGACAACACACGACTGTCGAATGACCAGCGTGTCGCGCTGGTGCTGACAGACATGAACCAGTACGGCGCAACGCTCAGCCTCGTGTATTTCCCGGGCTCACGCGCGAGCCTGCGGGAGAAGCCGTATTACGAGGAGATCCTGCGAAAGCTTACGGATACATCAACCGTGCCGCGGTAAGAATTGCAAATTGCAAATTGCAGATTGCAAATTGCAGATTCTGGAGCTGAAATCCGCGATTTGCAATTTGCAATTTGCAATTTTCAATTTGCAATTTTCCGGGTCCAGATACGGATCGTCGGCAACGCTGCGTGATCCACCACCACGCCGGCGCTCATGACGAGCTCCAGCTTCCTGATATTCCGGATATCGACGAGGGGATCGGCGCCTAACAAGAGAATGTCCGCCGACTTGCCGGGTTCGATCGTCCCGTAGTCCTTCAGGGCCTTGCTGGCGATGGCGCCATTCTTCGTGCCGGCGACAATGGCCTGCATTGGCGTCATGCCGAGTTCGACCAGCCCTTCGATTGCGTACAGGGAGCCGAGTCCGGGTTCCTGCCAGTCGGGCTTGGGATCACGACGGAATTCCGGAGCCAGTCCGAGGTAGTTGTCCGTCGCGATCGACGTGATGCACCCGCCGGCGATGAGCTTCTTCGCGTTTTCGCGACGGATGCCCAGGCCAATGTCGCCGCGATCCCGGCGAAGCTCGGCTTCGGTGCGTGGGCGAGGCGGCGGTTGGGTGCGCGCACTGTCGGCGCGCGCTATTCGCGTGGAGTCCTCGCGCATGCGACGCCGCGTGAATTCCTGCCATGGCTTGCCGGTCATCGTGTTCGCGAGCATCCCGCACACGACGCCGCGGTCCACGAACATCTTCACCAGCTCGTCCGACATGGGTACGTCCAGCACCTCCGGGTGCTGCACGAGGTCCACGCCGGCCACGAGCGAAACCCGCAGTCCTTCCGGCGTCGTGGAGTGCGTTTCAGCGACGAGCCCGCGCGCGTGTACGGCATCGACGATCACTTTCTGCGCGCGCTCGGAGAAGCCGATGAAGATCGGGAAGCCGAAGTGCGACGTCCCGCCGAACTTGAGGAAGTCCACGCCCTGGTCGAGATAGCGGTTGATCGCGGCGCGCAGCGCCTCGGGCTCCATGTTCACGAGTTCCTCGCCACCGCCGCGCGTGATCGCGTCGTTCATCTGCTCCTGCAGGAGCGACAGGTTTTCGGGCGGCCTGCCGGTGAACGAGAACGACCAGGGACCGCCCCACCCCACGATGTTGCCGGCGAACAGCACGCGTGGTCCGACCGCCTTGCCGGTGCGGATCATTTCGCGCGCCGCGTGCAGGGGCGCAATCATGCCGTAGGAGTCTCGAACGGTTGTAACGCCGGCCTTGAGGTGTCGTTGCGCGGTTTCGATCACGACGTCGGTGAAGCGATCCTGGTAGCGGGCGAAGTTTTCCAGTCCGCTGTAGATCGAGAGGTGGACGTTGGCGTCGATGAACCCCGGTGTTACGAACTTCCCCGTCGCGTCGATGACCCGCGCGCCGCGCGGAGTTGGTACCGTCGCTGACGTGCCGACCGCCGCAATGCGGCCGTTGCGCACGATGACGGTGGCATTGGTAACGGGCGCTCCCCCGTTACCGTCGATCAGCGTCCCGCCAACGATGGCGATAACCGAATCGGCGCGTTGGGCGGCGACCAATCCGGGAAGAAGAACGGCAAAGAGGACGGCACGAAACCAGATCATATCGGCGCCAGGAAGGTGAGGCGCCAATAATGCCGTTCAGGGAAGTCCAGAGGCCAGAGGGCAGAGATCGGGTCCGTGCCGAGTCACGAGTCACGAGTCCCGATTCCCGCTTCCCGCTTCCCGACTCCCTACGCGTCTTCGGTCGACACGATCCCCAACCGAATCGCCAGGCGCACCAGCTCCGGGACGTGCCGCGCGCCAAGTCTCGCCATCACCTGCGCACGGTGCGTCTCGACCGTCTTGCGCGAGAGACCGAGCTGGCTGGCGATGTCGCGCATCGTCACGCCGCTCGCGAGAAGACGGAATACTTCGCGCTGGCGACGCGAGAGACGACGCAGTGGCGCGCGCTGCGCCAGGGCGGTTTCGACCGCCGACGGCAGTTTTTCCAGCTCGTTCTTGCTGACAAAGTCCGCAGCCCCCGCGCGCAGCGAATCGACCACCGAGCGATCGAGGTTCTCGGCGATGAGCAGGACAGGGACTTCCGGATGACGCTGTCGCGACATCTGGAGCGCGTCGCGAGAACTCATTCCGGCGACATTTCCGGAAACCACGACGTCAGGCTCGAACGTCTCGAGCGCTTCCGCAAACGCCGCGGTGGATTCGACACGCAATACCTCGGCGCCATGCGCATTGGCTCGCAATGCCTGTGTCACCATGTCGCCATCGCGTTGGCTGCCCTCGAGGAGCAGGATACGATGGTGAGGTTCTGACCCGTTGTGTTTCCGTGGGCTGGACATCGCTCGTGCGGTTCGCGTGACAACGCGGTAGGCACGTCCTCGAATAGGAAAGTGGCGTGCTTTCCTAATATGTGTACACGGCGCCGTCGATTGCGGGCGAGCACAAGTGTTGGCGTGTCGCTGAGAGCGCCAACGGCGAGCGGGTGCGTGAGGCACCTAACGCTGGGGCAATTGGATGAAGTCCGTACACGTATATCAGGCCCAGCCTGACGGGCTTTCAAGAATCCCTTACAGACCAGTCTGCGCCTCCGTTCCATAGTTACCCAGCACAGGAGGCGTCCGTGAAAACCGTACTGTTTGGAACGCTCATGTTGTCAGCGGCGTGCGCACTCAATCCCGCCCCGGTTCCCGTCAGCGGCGCAGCGGAAGACGTGAAAGCACTCGTCGGCGATTGGACAGGGCAATACCGGAGTCCGGAGACCGGCCGATCCGGAAGCATCCTCTTCATGCTCGAGGCGTGGCATGACACGGCACATGGTGACGTGGTCATGGTCACTCGTGAGGCGAACATGACGTTCGATGACGCCACGAGCGAGGCCACCAGGCGCCGCGCCGCCAACCAGGTGCTGACGATCCGCTTCGTGCGGGTCAACGGTTCACTGGTGACCGGCACGATCGATCCGTATCCAGCACCGGATTGTACGTGTGACCTGGTCACGGTATTTCACGGGAGGTTGCGAGAGAACCGTATCGAGGGAACGTTCCGCTCGCATCACACGGGCCATGACATGCCGGTGCAGGAAGGCACCTGGTGGGTGACGCGCACACCGTCGCAACCACGCTGAACACCGAAGCCACGGAGGACGCCGAGCTGTCCTCCGTGGCTTCTGCGCGAGTCGCTATGCCGCGACCGTCAACTACCAGCCGGGGCTCAACAGGAATCCCCACATACCGCCACGGGCTGGACGCTGGAACGGGCGCGCATAATACACCTCGAAGATCGCGAACCCGAACATGTTCAGTCGCGACGTAATTCCGGCCGACATCACGGGCGTGCGGTCGGCGGAATTCCTGTCAAACGACCAGACGGGCGCGCTGGAACCGGTCCACGCCACGCCCGCATCGACGAAGGGCGTGATCTCGAGCGGCGGGAACATCGATTCGATCAAGCCGAGTCCACGAGCGCCAAACACCGGGATCCTGAACTCGATGTTGGCGACGGCGAGTCGGCTGCCCAACAGCCGGTCGAATTGCGGGCAGGCACTGCTGCCCAGCGAACCGGGTCCCACCTGGCAGTCCGCGGCATCAAACGAATCGTACGCATAGCCGCGGACGAGCGTCGGGTCACCGAGGAAGAGCGAGCCGACCTGCGGACTGTCCCCGTCGGTCCCGAAGCGACCAAACGCGAGGGTGCGGATGGCAAGCGTGAAGGGCTTCAGGTATGCATAACGACGCGCATCCGCGAGGTACGTCTGGTAGTTGAGCGACCCGAAGGTGGGCGTGGCCTCGAAACGGAATCGGGTTCCGGCGATGGGCGATGTGTACCCCATCGTGGCGTCATCGCCGACGTAGGCCACCGATGCCGTGGTCAGGCTCAGCGAGGGCGGCGACGGGAGCTCCTGACTGTCGTTGCCGTACAATGACCTGGATTCGAGGTAGTACCCGTAATGCTGGAAGCCGGCACTCATCTCGATTCGTGTCCCCGCGCTGCGCGCGTACGATGTCATGAGTGAGCCGCCGGTGACCGCGATGTGCGCCAGCACGTAGTCGAGCGAGGTCGGGTCCGCGGCGGTGTAGGCGTACACGTACGGACTTCGCTCGACGCTCACGCCCCACGTCCAGCGGCGCTCGGAGTTGATGTAGAGCGCCTGTCCGCCGATGTCCCGCAGCGTTCCGGTCGCCTGGACCGCGATGCCGAGCGAGTGGTTGCCCAGCAGGTCGCTGAAATACGCGGATGCTCCGCCGGAGACAGTCGTGCCGAATGGGCCACCCAGGCCAACGCCCAACGACGGCGGTCCGATGTAGGCCAGCTTCAACGAGGGTCGATACGAACGCCCGGCAATCGCGCTATCCGCCGGCAGCCCGTTGTCGTAGTCACTCACGTACCGGAGCACGATACGTCCGATGCCAGTCCCGCCACCGGGGAGCATGGCCGCCGACACCGGCACCTCGGTAGCCACAGCGCCGCCCTGCACCGCGATCACGTTAGGCGCGAGGCGCTCGCCGGCGGTTTCGGCCGCCGAAAGGGAGGCGATCATGATGCCGCCCTCCTCGAACACCGAGAACACCGTCAGGCCCGTTCCATGGGCGACACTGATGGCGGGAGAAAACTCCGAGATCCCGCTGACACCAGTGGCCGCATGCGTCACCTGGAACAGCGCACCGCTGTTGATCTCGAAGCGGTAGAGGTCACTGTACCCACCGCGGTCGGAGACAAAGAGGATGGAGTTGCCATCGGCGGAGTACTGCGGGTTGATATGTTTCGCGCCGGGGATCGCCGGCAGGACGCGTACGGCACCGGTCTTGACATCCAGCAGCGCAAGCCGGAGCGGCGCATGCGTCAGGCGCCGGAAGTCGGAACCCCGCTCGGTGCCTTCGGGCAGTGGGCCCTCGCGGTCCGTCACGAATGCGATGGACGAGCCATCCGGCGACCACGCCGGCTGCAGGTCGGCAAAGAGGTCATTCGTCAGGCGCCGTGACGCACCGGACGCAAGGTCGAGCAGGTAGATGTCGCTGATCCCGCCGCGCATTCCCGAGAATGCCAGGCTGGCCCCGTCGGGCGACCAGGCCACCGTGCTGACCGCGCCGACGCCATCCGGCTTGAACCGGCGCTCGATGTGGCGCGAATCGATATCGACGATGTCGATTTCATTGTCGCCATCGGAATACGAGATGAAGGCGAGTCGCTTGCCATCCGGGGACCAGCTCCCGGCGGAATACAGGAAGCTGAGGGCGTCGAACTTGGTAGAGAGCCCCGGGGACGCGAGTGTCGCCAGCTCCGCGCCCGTCGCGGCGTCCGCCAGCTTGAGCTCCACACCCTTGATGCCGCTCTGGAAGTACGCGACGCGCTTTCCATCGGGACTCACTGCCGGCCCGACGTAGTAGTCGGGAGCCCCCTTGTGGAATGACACCAGCGTGTGGCCGGTCTCACGGGGAGCGGTGCGTCCCTCGATGTTTGGCGTGTACGCCTTCCGGATGGCGTCGTGCCAGCGCTTCGACAACGTGTCGGTGCGCATGCCCAACGCACGAATGGCGCCCTGGTCGACCCCGAACTCGAGCGCGGCCCGGAAGAACGCCACGACTTTCTCGTCGCCCCAGGTGCCACCGATGAACGCCCACAAGGCTTCACCGTACCGGTACGGGAAGTAACGTCCGCTGACCGTCAGGTCGTTGATGGTGGGCAGGTCGTTGCGCTGCAGCGCATCGCGCAGCCACATGGCGGTGTGCGGGTCCTCGGGACCAACAGACAGGTATTCGGCCATGCCCTCGACGAACCAGAGGGGCATGCGCGAGAAACCGGCGCCCTTGCCAGAGGTGTTGGCGATGTCGTACTGGAAGACGTGCACACCCTCGTGACCAAGGACGTGGTCCGTCTCCGCGTAGTAGCCGGTCATCGGCAGGACCATGCGGTCCAGCAGCGATTCGGTGACACCGCCCGTCCCTTCGTTCAAACTGCCCGAGACGACGTTGGTCTGCTGGAAGTCGGGCTGGTCAGCGTAGAGGATGACCGGCTTCCGTACCGAGAGCTGGTGCGACATCACCGACGACAGGCGCGTGTTCCACCGCTCGAGCATGCGGGCCGCGTCGCGCGCGCCGGTCGCTTCTTCCTCGTAGTAGTGCACGTCCCAGTGCGGGGTCCGGAGCACGTCGAACTTGAAGCGCTCGTACGGGACCTTGTTGCGCCCGAAGTACTGCGCATGGGTCGTGGCGGGTGTGACCACCGCCAGTGCGAGGAGGAGTGCCGTGAGGAACGACCGTGGCTGACTCAGCGGTCGGCGAACCTTCGTAGTCATGTGGTTTCTCCTTCCGAGCGCGACACGGGGGCCTGGTTCGATCCACCGTGTGGGGCTGAAAGTTCCAACCTGGGCGTCGAGTTCATAACCTTCGTTGTCTTGTCGAAGTTTACGTCGCCGGCTCCGACGCGGATGCGGCGGACCCAGTAATGACACGGGTGACCGGGTCACCACCTTACGAAGGCGGTTCGGCCCCGTCCCCAACCGGTTGCGGTCAGATACGATCCGAACGCGCTCCGGAGTGTGGCGTATGGCGCCCGACGAGGCTGTCAGACAACCGGCAATTCTGGACTTCTCTTTATCCTACGCAGTGTCACGGCTACAAATAGGGCCAGCGCCAGTGACCCGACGACGCTGATCATGGCACAGAGCTGCAGGGCGCTGAGGAACGCGCTGCGCCCCGCGTCAATCAGCACCTGGCCCTGGTCAGGCGGGAGCTGGCCCGCCGAGACGAGCGCGCCGCCTAACGTGGAGCGCGCCGCTTCCGCGCCGTCAGCCGTCAGCGTCCCGGGGATGCGCGACGCCATCGCCGTCCGGTAGACCGCAACGCCGATGGAGCCGAACAGCGCAATCCCCAGCGCTCCGCCCAGTTCCGCGCTGGTCTCCGAGATCGCGGACGCCGCGCCGGCCCGTTCTGGCGGCGCGGTACCGATGATGAGGTCCGTCGTCAGGGTTAACGCCGGCGCCACGCCAATCGCCAGAAGGCCCGACGCGATGCCGAACCAGGCGAAGCCGGTGCCGCGACCGATGGTGCTGAACATCGCGAAGCCGATCGCGGCCAGAATCATTCCGGCCGACATGATGAGCGCCGGGTGCCAACGCCCTACCAACGGCGGCGTGGCGCTGGCTCCGACGATGAATGCGAGGGCCCAGGGCAGCGTCCACAATCCAGCCACAAACGGCGACAGGCCCAACACCAGCTGAAGGTATTGAGGAAGGAACAGGTATCCGCCGAACGTCACCAGGATGGCGAGGCCATAGGTCGCGAGCGAGGCACTGAAGCCCGGCGCGCGAAAAAGCCGGAGGTCCACCAGCGGCGCGTCGAGTCGAAGTTGTCGCCGCCCGAACGCAATTCCGACCGCGACACCGGTCACGATGGTCGCTACTGACAACAGGGAGAGGCCGTCCTGCGCGATCTGCTTGAGGCCGAAGATCACGAGAAGCACCGCGGACAGTGACATGCCGGCGCTGACAGGATCCGGTTTCCCCGGCGACGGGTCCCGATACTCCGGCAACAGGCGCGGCCCAACGATGAGTAGCAGCACCATGACGGGCACGCTGAGCAGGAACACCGATCCCCACCAGAACGACTGGAGCAGCAGGCCCCCTGTCAGCGGACCGATGGCGCCGCCTAGCGAGAAGCTCGTGATCCATATGCTGATGGCGACGGTTCGCTGCTGCGGATCCAGGAACATGTTCCGGATCAGCGAGAGCGTGGATGGCGCCACGGTGGCGCCGGCCACGCCGAGGAGCGCGCGTGACGCGATGAGCATCTCTGCGCTGCGCGAAAACGCGGCCATGATGGACGCGACGCCGAATGCACCCGCGCCCATGAGCAACAGCCGGCGACGTCCTATCCGGTCACCGAGCGTTCCCATGGTGATGAGGGACCCCGCCACGAGGAACCCGTAGATGTCGATGATCCAGAGCAGCTGCGCGCTCGTGGGCTCCAGGTCCTTGCTGAGCTGCGGCACCGCGAGGTGCAACACCGTCAGGTCCATCGAATAGAGCAGGCACGGCAACGCGATCACCGCAAGACCGATCCAGTCCCGGCGACTCGCCTTGATCGGCGTGCTGACTGCTTCTGTTGATGAATCCTGGAGGGTAGTGGTCATGCGACACGCTGGATCTCGTCGAAACCTCGCCAGCCGACGCTGCACATAACGCAAAGGACAATGCAAATGGGACCCCGCTCATGGCGAAGTCCCATTCTCGGATCATGCGCGTGGTCCGCAACGAGACCGATACAAACGGTTCTCGGTCATGGACCACTCGTCGATGCCGCGGGCAGCAACGGTAGCGTGATCTGTACTGCCTGCACGCGACCGAGATCCGCTACCTCCGTGACCGGAGCACGGCGTAATCGCAGCAGTTGTTCGTGGAGCCACTTCCGATATGCGCCGTCCCTGAATGCCGGGCCCAGACGAACTGTTTCGGGCCGGGCACGCAAGTCGCCGCTCGATGTGTCACCAAACTGCACGCGCATCGCGCGGAGCGTCGCCAGTGCCGCCGCGAGATCATCCGCGGTCGCGTTCAGGTCAACGATCACGATGTTCTTCGGCGCGAGTTTTGCGCGCCTGACGACTTCAGTGCGGCCCCCCTTTGATGGCGACAAGCCAGCCACCAGGGTGACGCGCATGGTGCCGGTGGGCGTCGATAGCTGCGCCGTGGCTGGCATGGCAATGGCACTCAGCACGACCGCGATCAGCAAGCTTCGCAAGAGACTCAGCATCTTGTAGTCCATGGTTGAAAGTTCGAGGTGTGCGTCTGTTCTACTCCCTGATTCCCTGCTTCCTGCTCCCTACGTCGTGTAGCAGACCACTCCGATCGGGACCACGGCATACAGCGTGTACGTTCTCCTGAGGAAGTCGTAAATCCAGTATTCGCGCCACACGGTGTAGCAGACCTCCGTCGGCTCTTCTCCGCCGCCGTCAGGCGGTGGCGCGGATGCGCAATCATCGGCCTCGGCGGCGAGGGGGCCCGTCGTACCGGCGAGCAACCGTGTGACAGGGCCGTCACACGCCCCCGGTGGCTCGGGCTCCTCGGGCGGACAGGCAGGTTGGACGACGTCAGGCCCGTTGGTGGGGAACGCCTCCTGCCTCCACAACGTGACCTGCACCAGTTGCAGGTTGATCGCGACTTGCGCCGCGACTCCACTGCTGCTGCTCTTCCCGACCAGTCCGCAGGTGGTGTTGTTGGTCGCAACCTTCACGATGAACGTCGTGTCACCTGACGAGACCGGAATCGCGAGCCTCCGGTAGGCCATTCCCGCTGACGACGAGTTGGTCGTCTTGCCCGCCTTGTCGACGAGCCACGCATTGACGGTCGCCGACACCTCATTCGCCCACTGGAAAGTCACCCTGGCCGACACCACAAACCATCGATACTGATCCTCGAACCAGGGCGTCAGGTATATCTGCATCCCGATCGCGTTCGGTATGTTGGCGGCGGTGAACTCGGTAACGGATGGCCATGTATTCGCGACCGGCGTTGCCGGCATCTCTGCAAGTTTGGGTGCCGTGATTTCCTCGACGGCTCCGTCGCTACAGGCGATCATCGCGCCTGCCGCGAGCGTGACTGCCAGACTGAGATACCGATCGCGCATTTCCTCCTCCAGGGTGAGTGCTACCGCCGCGCCGGCCTCGGGCAGCGAATCTCCAGGACCGTCGTGTACGACGCTGCCATCGGTTCGTGGTCCGCCTTTCCGCGCTGCTGGGTGAACACGAGGAATCGCGACGGCGACACGGCGATGGTGGCCGGCCTGGGGTTATCAAACGGAATTGTCAGGGTGCCAGAACGTCTTGCGACGGCACCGCTTCCCATGAAGAGGGCAACCGAGGCGCCACGGTTCTCTCCGCGGAACAGCCAGAGCGGATACCGGTGTTCGATGCCAACCATTTCAAACGGGAAGGTGTTCTCCCCTGCGGCCAGAATCCCGCCGGAGATGGTGCTGTCGCCCACGACGCGCAGCCATTCGATCCTGCTGGTCTGGGAATGCATCCAGTGCCAGCTGATCCACGACACGACGATGCCGTCGTCCAGCGTGACGAGGATGGGCAACGTGGCCTGCATCACTCCATCCCCGGCAATGCGGCGCGGAGCCCGCCACACTGAGTCAAAACGCGTGAGGAATAGCTGCTCGGCCGGTGGTGCACCGGCGGTTGATGTCGTCGCCGCGAACAACGCCGTCAGTGCGCCATCCGGGGTGAAGATCCCGCGCACAGCGTTAGGCATCGGGCCCGTTCGCAACGTATCGGCCGTCCACGAAGCACCACGCCGGCGGAGCCGCACGATACCGCCACTGTAGAACTGACCCGGGTCGCCGACGAGAAACAGGAAGGACAACTCACCATTTCGCTCCAGCAGCGCGCTCGCACCATCGGACTGCAGGCGCGAGTACCTCGCCCTCCAGGCGATTTCCGGTTTCGTCCATTGGCCACGCTCGAATCGCGCGTACCACAGGGTGGCCGTGTCCTGGACGGGTTTGACGTCAATGCTGTCTTCGCCGGTGACGAAGAGCGCATGGAAAGATCCGTTGGGACCCGCCGCCACCCTGGGAAACACCACCGCACGCGGCATCGGGTTCGGGACCAGGGTCACCTTGCCGCTCGCATCGATCACGACACCCATGATCGAGTCCACCAGCGTGGGGGAAGTCATGGGATTTGCTCCACGCGGGAACACGTAGGCGTGGTGCCCCAGCGCCATCACAAGGCCGCCCGACGTCGCCAGGCTCCGCACGTCCACCGACACCGTACGACCATCAGGCAGTTCCATTCGACGGGGCGTTTCCTGGCTCGCGCTGCATGCCGGCGCGTCGCCCTGGGGCGCCGCTGTCAGCGACAGCGCAATCACCGCGAGATGAACGATATGAAATGGCATCATGGAGTCATGTTCCTCGGCTGCAAGGTTGTATCGTTAGGTGCGGTTGACCATTCCGCGCGAGGCACGATGGTTGCCGCCACAGGAATGCCATTCATGACGCGTCCGGCGTCGGACAGGTCGCAGGCCAACAGGGCACAGCACCAGGTCTCGATGTTGTGCTTCGCGGCGGTGCGCGGGCTCGACCCCGTGTATCTGTGGATCGTGTTGTGCAGGTGCGCCGACGACGAGAACCGCAACGTGTGGGCGACCTGCTCAATGGAACGCTCCGAGTTGCGCAACAACTCGAGCGCCACCAGGACCCTGCATTTCGACATGAGCGGGCGGACGCCCCTCGAACCAGTCCTGACGGCCCAGCCGGACAGGGTGCGCCGACTGACGCCGAGCCGCCGGGCAAACGCGTTCGCCGCCAGGGGAGTGCTGACGTGCTCGACGCAGAGCAGCACCAACGGACGCTGGCGCAGCGGAACCACTTGCTGCACCGCCAGCGTTATGGTTTCGATGGCGCGTGTGAGACTCCCGCGATCGAGCAACTGGCGCAGGCTCGCCGGGTCGTCGTCCACGTCGCGCACGATGACGCCGCGTGCGCCGGCGATGGCGAGGGCCAGGAGCTCCCGCATCGAGTCGGCGCTTCGCTCGGCGTACACATAGACCGCCGCGTTCTGCCGGCTGGCGCGAATTGCGGCCACGGTGGTGGCAAGCGACTGGCCGTGGCGGTCCCGCGTGGGGACCACCACGAGCGCGACTCCCGTCGTGCGACTCGCGACCACGAGGTCGATCTGCGTGTCACACGCCTGCAGGGCGTTACCCCAGGCGGCGCGGAGGCGCGCGACTCGCGACGGCTCGTCGCTGAGCGCAAGGATGGTAGACGGGTGCTGGCATGGCGTTGCGGCGGACACGTGATCCCGTGGGAGGGGCGTCACGTAAACCACGCCGCGTCACACCAGCGTCACCTCAACCGGGTAAACGGGCAGACGGGTAGGCGGGTATGCTGGTCGAATCTGCCCGTTTACCCGTCTGCCCGTCTGCCCTCTGCCCGTTTACCCGCCTTACTTCTGCACCACCAGCGCGGTCACCATGCCGAACATCCCGTGGTCGGATTCGGCGTGTGCGAGGATGTGGCAGTGGAATGCCCAGGTCCCTGGATTGTTGCAGTTCACGATCACGTCCCAGCGTTCCCCGGGGGCGATGTTGAGCGTGTCGCATTTCCAGGGTGCCGGCTGCGCCCAGCCGTCCTTGTCGATCACCGTCATGTGCATGCCGTGCAGGTGCATCGGGTGAATCATCATGCCTTCGTTCATGAACCGGATGCGGACCTTCTCGCCCATTTTCGCCACGAGCGGATCGGTGGCCGGGAAACCCTTGCCGTTGAGCGTGTACCCGTGCTGTCCGTCGTTCAGGATCATGGTGAAGTCCCGGTCAACCTTCTCGATGGCTCGAGGTGCCTTTGGCTCCACGATGAACGCGCCCA
>DATMBT010000495.1:0-2807 GCA_035559475.1 Gemmatimonadaceae bacterium | reverse complement strand
TTGGCCAGGTGGACGGTCTGCGTGGGGAACGCCAGGTTCGTTCCCGCGTTCTCGACCACGCGCAGGAACTGCAGGAGGACCTCCTGCCGGATCGCCTGGAACTCGGCGTAGTCCTCGGTCTGGAACCAGGCCGCGACCTCGATCTCCATCGCCGATGCGCCAAGGCCCCGCAGGAGCACGGTGACCCCTTCGGGAAAGAGCTTCGGCTGCTCCCGCAGCACCCGCGCGAATCCGTCCAGCACCGCCCGGACCTGGGCTTCGGTCGAGCCATAGGCGAGCCCGAGGACGGTGGCGAACCGGATGCGATCACGCGCCGTCAGCGACTCGATCCGGCTGTCGGCCAGTTTCCCGTTAGGCAGGGTGACGATGGTCCGGTCCAGCGTGCGGAATCGCGTCGATCGCAGGCCAATGCGTTCCACCGTTGCCTGGAAATCATCAACCCGTACCGTGTCGCCGACGCGAAACGGCTGGTCCACGCCGATGGAGAACGCGCCGAAGAGGTTCTCGACCGTTTTCTGCGCCGCCAGCGCCAGCGCCAGTCCGCCAATGCCAAGCCCGGCGATGAGGCTTCCGACGGGATAGCCCAGGTCCGACAGGACCGCGACCACCGCGATCGCGAGCACCCCGAATTTCGCGACGCGCGAGCCTAACGGGATCAGCGAGCGTGACGGGCCTGAGCGGGCCCACATCGAGTCGCTGAGGATGTCGAAGCTGACGTCCACCAGCCGGAACAGCGACCAGAAAAAGACGGCAAAGAAGCCGGCGCGGATGACCCGATACGCCCAGCCCGAGGCGTAAGGAGTGAGCTCCACGACCGGGACGAGGGCCGCGGCCAGCGCCAGGCCCAGCGCCGCGCTGAGCGGTGCCCCAAGCCGTGTCAGCAGCTGGTCGTCCCAGGAGGCACGCGTCCGCCTGACGATTCGACCGATCACTGCGCGAACAAGGCGCCCGACGAACATGCCGAACAGCGTGGCGAGCGCCACGATCGCGACGAGCACCAACCATTGAAACCAGGTCAGGCCGAACAGGCCGAAGCGTCCGAGCACGTCGGGAAGGTTCACGGAATACTGCGCTTACATTTTCGTCTTCGACCGATCCTCGTATGGCCGCAGCCACCAATCGAAGAACGTCCAGGTGCGATTCCACGAGTCGATCTGGTCCGGCGAGTCATCACGTTCCCAGGTGGTCGGGTTCACGCGCCGGTTGAACGTGTGGCCCACACTCGACGGGCCAGGCACCGGATCAACGTAGATCTTCGTTTCAGCCAGGTCGGGCTTGAGCGCGCGCAACTTCCAGATCAGCTGCTGGTCCTCGACGTAGTCGACGTCCGTGTCATTCGTCGCGACGTGCACGAGCATGGGGACCTTGAGCTTCTCCACGTGATACAGGGGAGAGCGCTCGATGTAGAGCGAACGCTTCTCGAACGGCAGTCCCTGCACTTCACGCTGCGTCGAGAAATCGTCCTGGTACGACGGCCCCTTGTACGACAGGCGGAACACGAGGTTCGACACGGGCACCATCGCCGCGCCGGCCTTGAACGGATGCTGTTCCCGGAAGAGGAGGAGTGACGTGATATAGCCGCCATGGCTCCAGCCCAGGATGCCGATGCGCTCCGGGTCGACGTAGGGGAGCGTCTTCAGGTAGTCGACCGCCGACGCCACGTCGTCGAGTTCCTTCCCGCCGTAATCGATCGCGTTGTAGTGCGCGGCGCCGAACCCCGTGCTGCCGCGGTATTCCGGCGCGATGATCACGTAGCCGCGCTGGATCGCTTCTTTCACGAAGGGGAAGAGGAGGTAGCTCCACCAGCTTCCGTGCACACCGCCATGCACCCAGACCATTGCCGCATGCCCGCGCGGTCCGCGCTTCTGCAGCGGCTGGTACAGCGACGCCGGGATTTCCATGCCGTCGACAGTGCTCTTGTACTTCACGATCGAGTAATCGAGCGCGCCCTTGCTCTTCGCCACCGTGGTGCTTTCCGCGACGAGCCGTTGCTGGACCTGACGCTCGAAGTCTGCCTGCGGATGGTCTTCGGGGCGATTGCTGACGTACAGTTGCCGCGCGCGCGCCGAGTCCATTACGACGGGAGTCCCGCGGCCTCCAGCGCGGCCGCCCCGGCCGGTACCCTGCGCCGTGGCAAACTCCGACGGCACGAGGACTGCGGCGAGCGCCATCAAGGCGGTCAACCGAATCGCGGTGGCTGTAGTCATGGCGTCTCCATCTGTTGGGATCCAATGCCGCAAGGCGGCGACCCAAAAATTGCGCGACGGTCCGGTGGAACGAAAGCGGTTGCCGATCACCGGGGTGCCCCCGACCCCGGCCGCCAGACCAACGCCATGGTGTCCGGATCGACTGCCTAACGATTTTCCCGGCGGTGGTCCTTGTCCCGGGTGGTTGCGATCGGGCCGGGCCCTGCGGTAGCCGGACAGGATCCGGATGGCCCGAAACTCCGGGGCGGCCGATGGCGTAGGTGGAGCAACATTCTCCCCGCATCCATGTCCGGCCCCACGTCGTTCCGTTTCGCCTGGCGCTCCCTGCGTCGTACGCCAGCGTTTACCGTCAGCGCTGTTTTGACGCTGGTCATCGGCATCGGCGCCTCCGTTGCCATCTTCGCCGTCGTGAATGGAGTCCTTCTCAGGCCGCTGCCGTATGGGGAACCGGAACGACTCGTGAGCGTCTGGCATGCGCTCCCGGGTGTCTCGATCGACAAGGGAAACCAGACTTCGGGCACGTACTTCGCGTACCAGCGCCTGGCGCAAACCATAGAGACGATGGGCCTGTCGCAGCCCGGCGCGGTCAATGTCGCTGCG
>DATMBT010000494.1:0-4558 GCA_035559475.1 Gemmatimonadaceae bacterium | reverse complement strand
ACATGAACGTGCACAGGCAGATCACCGACTACCTGGCCGCTCAGCCGGAGCGCAAGCGCGGTGACATGCAAGCGCTTCACAGCATGATGTTGAGGCTGATGCCGGACGGCCGGTTGTGGTTCCTGGACGGTAAAGACGAGGGCGGTCGAATGGTCTCCAACCCGAACATCGGGTATGGACGCCTGACCATCGCGTACGCCGATGGGCGAACCCGGGAGTTCTATCAGATTGGCCTGAGTGCCAACACAACCGGGATCTCCATTTACATCATGGGGCTCGATGACAAGACATACCTCGCTGAGACCTATGGCGGGCAACTCGGCAAGGCGAGTGTGACAGGGTACTGTATCAAGTTCAGTGCACTTCGCAACATCAACCTCGATGTGCTCGAAGCGGCGATCCGGGACGGAATTGCGCGGACCAGCACGTGACGACCCGCCCTGTGTCTGTTCGCAATCGTTAGGCCTCTTCCACACGTGTCAGCCAAAGCCGCGACGTGTGGTTTCTGTGACATCGCCAGGTCGCCTTCGTGGCGTCATGCTGAGTAACTACGAGAAGTTGATGCCATGGCTTCTCGGTCGGTGATTCCCTCGTCGAGTCCGAGGTGTGAGAGAGGTTGGTTTCACGTCGCGAGCCGGCGGTGGATCCTCCCAACGCCGCGGCCAAAGAAGGTGTCTATGACTGTGAATCCAATTCCCACCTGAATCGAGCAGAAGGGTACATGGCTGGAACTTTGCCTCGCGTCGCGCTCGTCGTGATCGTTCTTGCAACGGGCGGCGCCAATGCGGCGCCCCAATTCCCGGTTATCGTCCGCGGCAGGGAGGTGCGCATAAGCCTGCCGCTGCCGCGGCGCGATTTCGCCGAGGTGACCGCGTGCGCCGATCCGGTGAACTCCGAACGACTCGTTGTCGCGGCGATGTACGACACCGCCGGCGAGGGCACACGCGAAGGAGGGATCGTCGCATTCACTTCGGCGGATGCTGGCGTTACCTGGAGAGTGACGCTCGACACGCACCGGGCCGGTGAGTCGGCGCCGGATCCCGCGTGCGCGTTCGGGCCCGACGGGTCGGCCTACCTGACGACGATGGTCGTCACGCCCCAACGCGGACCCATCGCCCTGTACTCATCCAGGGATGCCGGCTTCACCTGGTCAGCGCCAACGCTGCTCGGTGTGTCGGGATTCGATCGACCCTGGGTGGCCGTGGACAATACCGCGAGTCCGTTCCGCGGGCGGGTGTACGTGAGTGCCTTCGTCGAGACCCGGTCGCCCTTCACGCGTGCCCTCGCCCTCTTCACCAGGACGGACACGAATGTCGCGCCGATGGTCGAGCAACAGTCGCACTACCTCCACAATGGCCCGGTCGCCACGCTGAGCGACGGGACGATGCTCGCGCTCATGGCTCATCCCACCACGCGTGCCCAGGAGCCGCCAACGCTCGCCGAGCCGGCCGGTGGGTGGCCTTCGTCACCAGTCATTTCCGCGGTGCGTTCGCTCGACGGCGGCGCGACGGTGACAAAGCCCGTCGTGGTGAGCACTCTCACCTCGCAAGCGCCTAACAAGCGCTTTCTGCTCGCCGACTTCATCCCGTCGCTCGCGGTCGACGGCGGCTCGGCGCTCTTTCGCGATCGCGCCTACGCCGTCTGGATCGACGCGGCGAGCGGTAGCACTCGCGTCATGCTTTCCTTCTCACCGGATTCCGGTCGGACCTGGTCTCCCGCCCGCGTCGTCAGTGACGATGGCGCGACGCAGGCAGCGGCACGCCCGCTCGACAGCGTGAATCCATCCGTTGCGGTCAATCGGGATGGCGTCGTCTGCGTCCTCTGGTACGATCGCCGCGACAATCCGGATTTCGGCTACTGGCCGCGCATTGCGGCCTCGCTCGATGGCGGCGAGACGTGGACGCCGAGCCAGCGCGTATCGCAGCGTCCGATGGTCGCGCGGCTCGACGGCCTGTTCGCGTATGCCTCGAAGCGACAGGTGGACGGTCAACCCAATCACGAACTCGTCTTCTCCGTTCACAATGGATGGAACTTCAAGTCCGGTGACACTTCAGGCCTTGTTGCCGATGCAAAAGGCGTTTTTCACCCCGTCTGGATCGACAATCGTACCGGCACGAGTCAGATCTGGACCGTGCCGGTGCGCGTGAACGGATCGGTGCATCGACTGCGCGATGTCACCGGGTCAACCACGGTCCGGCTGACCAATGCTCGCTTCGATAGCGTGACCAGAACTGTGTCGGTCAGTGCGACGGTTGAGGCGTCGACTCCGCTGCACGGGCCGATCAGCATCCACGTGACCACGATGAGTTCGGGAATCTCGGACCAGATTGCGGCTGTCGCACCGACGAATGGCATCGCGGGGCCCGGCGCCGTGTGGCTTATCGCGGACAGTAGTCAATCACTCAAGCCGGGCGATGGCATCACCAGAACTCTTCGTTTTACGATGAGCCCATGGACCCGTGCCGCAATCAATCCGCTGGCCATGACGATGAGGGTGCTCGCCGCTGACATCAAATAGGCATCCGCTGGCTGGGCGCGCGAACTCCAGCACCGTAATGCCGCGCGTAGTAAAGTTCGAACGCGCGAGCTGGCACGGCCTGAACTGTGCTTGCTGCTGACGAGCGGGCTGAGGAAGCTCGCTGCGCTCGCGATGATGTGACCGCTCGCAGCAGAAGCTGGCGTTAGGCACTCGCCTTCAGAGCAGAGGAGACGTTCACCATGCGAACGCAGACTTCAGGTCGTTCCACCGCTTGAGGTTTTTGACGGAGGTGCAGACAACCGTAGCCAGCATCCGATCGGAGATCGTAGAGGGCCATGTTCACCCGAGGAATCGCCCCGGGCGGAGGGAACCCGCAAAGCGACGCCCGTGAAGGACAGGCGGACCCCAACGATTCCGTTGGGGTGAGTGTCTCAGAGGAGAGTCGCAGTCCCCTCCCTCCTCAGCCCTCAACCCTTGGCAGTTCTCAAAGGCACCCTCGACCTCCTCGTTCTCAAGACCCTTTCCTGGGGCCCCCGCCACGCATTCGAAATCACGTCCTGGCTGGAGGATCGCTCCGGCGGCCGCCTCGAGTGCGACGACAGCGCGCTGATCCAGGCCCTCCACCGGATGGAGGCGAAGGGACTCATCGCCGCCGAGTGGGGCGTCACCGAGAACGACCGCCAGGCCCGCTACTATAGAATGACCCCCTCCGGACTGGCCTGGCTCCGCGGCCAAGGTGACGAGCTCGCTCGCGACATCGCCGCGATCGGCGCCGTCCTCGCCCTCAAGACCGGGAAGTAGCCAGCGATGCACGGCTCTATCCGCGACGGCGTCCGGCGGCTCTTCCACCTCAGGATCCACGATCCCCGCCTCGCCCGCACCGATGCGGAGGCGGAGCTGCGCGAATACCTCCGTGCCCGGATCGAGCAGCTTCGATTCGCCGGCTACTCCGCCAGCGAGGCGGAAGCCGAGGCGGTGCGGCGACTGGGCGGAAGCTTCGAAAAGACACTCGACGATGTCGTGAAATCGGCACAGGACCGGGAGAAGACGATGAGCATCCGCGAATACCTGGACGACCTCCGCGAAGACCTCCGCTTTGCCCTCCGTTCCTTCCGCCGCGAAAAGCTCGTGGCCCTTTTCATCGTCGTCACCCTTGCCTTGGGCATCGGCGCAAATGCCGCGATGTACGGCGTCATCGACCGGCTGCTGATTCGCGGTCCCGAATACATCACCAAGCCGGATCGCGTCGTTCGTCTTTTCCGGACCGTGTCGCGCGAAGGGCAGGGATCGAGCGTCGCGGCCGCATGGGGTTGGGTGTCGTACGACCTGCTGAGAAAAGAGAGCAACACGTTCAGCCACGTCGCCGCCTATTCGATTAACTCCGGCGGCTATGCGTACGGCCGCGGCGACGACACGATGCTCGTCCCGTTCGGTGCCGCGACGTGGGACCTCTTCCCGCTACTGGGAGTGCAGCCCGTACTCGGGCGCTTCTTCAACGACGCCGAAGATTCACCCTCCGCACCGCAACGCGTCGTCGTGCTCGGCTACGGTTTCTGGACCCGGGCGTTCGCGCGCGAACGCGACGTCATTGGTCGCAGGATCACACTCGGCAACCAGGAGTTCGAGATCATCGGCGTGGCGCCAAGGGGATTCACGGGACCGCAGCTCTCGCCCGTCGATGCGTGGATCCCGCTCTCCCTCACATCGCAGCGCAACGTGCAGGATTTCCCAACCAACTGGAATGCGCAGTGGATGCGCATGATCGCGCGCTTGAAGGACGGCGTTTCTCCGGAGCAGGCTGGTACGTCGGGAACGACACTGTACCAAGGCGAATACGCGGGACGGGATCCAGCCCAGAAGACGGCGAAGGTCTGGGTGGGGCCGCTCGACTACACAACAGCGGGGAAGGAGGCGGTTGAGTCGACGATTTCGCGATGGTTGATCGGCGTCACACTCGTCGTCCTGCTCATTGCCTGCGCGAACGTCGCGAACCTGCTGCTCGCACGCGCGGTGCGGAGGCGACGCGAAGTCGCTGTGCGAATCGCCCTCGGGGCCGGCAGGGGCCGCCTCGTCAGGCTC
>DATMBT010000493.1:0-3226 GCA_035559475.1 Gemmatimonadaceae bacterium | reverse complement strand
CCTGATCCTGGCCGTCAAATCGCCGGAGCATCGTTGTGTACTGCGCCTCTACTTCATCGCGATGGCGGTCGAACAGGGTCAGCGCGGAGCTGTTGCAGTCACGGATGCGTCCCTCACAATCGGCAACCAGGACCGCTTCCTCAACCGAGTCGAGTGCCGCGGCACGGTGGGTTGTGCGTTCATCCTTTTCTGCGACAGCCGGTTTGGACTCGATCTTCTGCTGGCTTCTGCGGGTCGCCTTATGCCATCCCAGCGAAAACCCAAGCGCAATTGCGGCCGCAGCGACCAACAGGGTCGCGACGAACCATGCCATGGGATGCGGGAAAGCGTTCACTCAGCAATTCGTCCGGAAGATCGAACGTGGACCTGCGCCCGGTTTTGCCTCGTCTGCCGGCCACGCACGGCACCGACGGGGGAGGGGTATTATTACGGACGACGCGCCACCCGGAGCCGCCGTAACACTTTTGCGGCTAAGGGGTTGCGCTTGCGACGGGCTGCGTTTGCCGCTTGGCGCGCCTCAGCGGCGCGGGTAGAGCAGGTAGGGCGCGGTTTGCTCCTGGAACCGCAGCGACTCCCTCTGGAGTTCCGGGATCAGCGACTCGAGGAGCCCGAGTTCAACCGCTTCGCGGAAACGAATAGACCCTGAGAGACGGTCGATCGAGTTGATTCGCCACTGAAACTCGCCTTTGTGGCGCTGATAAATCTCGCGCAGCAACTCGAGGCCGATGCGGTACGGGCGGACCTCCGTACGGTCGGAAACGGCGATGGCAATCATGGGGATGCGCTGCCCACCCCACTTCTGCCCCTCCTCCACCGTCACGATGGTGGAGTCGAAGACCACGCCGGGAATGCGGCGTCGATTCAGCTCGCGCGCGATCGCGCCGGCGTCATTGAGCCACCCCGCACCGATGAGCTGAAACGGGAACGCTGTTCCACGACCCTCGCTCAGGTTGGTCCCTTCGACGAGTACGGTGCCTGTGTACAGCAGCGCCGCGTCAGGCGTTCGGATATTGGGCGACGGATTGCGCCACGGCAGCCCGGTTTCCTCCCACCACATGTCGCGACGATATCCGGACATCGGCACGACCTTGATGTCCGCCTTTACCTGGCCGGTCCCGACGAGGTACCGCAGCAACTCGCCCGGTGTGAGTCCGTACCTCAGTGCCACCGGGAACTGGCCCACGAAGGAGCGGAATGTGGAGTCGAGCACTCCGCCCTCGACGACATCACCGCGGACAGGATTGGGGCGGTCGAGCACGATGAACGGTCGCCCGAGCTTCCCCGCCGCTTCGGCGGACAGCGCCATGGTCCACTGGAACGTGTACACGCGCGCCCCGACGTCCTGGATGTCGTAGAGCAGGACGTCGACATCCTTCAACATTTCGGCGCTTGGAACTCGTGTTTCACCGTAGAGCGAATACACCGGAACACCGGTCGCTGAATCGACTGTCGTGGCAATGCGTTCGCCGGCCGCGGCCTGTCCGCGAATGCCATGTTCGGGGGCGAACAACGCTGTCAGCCGAACATCCCTGGCACGATGCAGCAGGTCGATGGAACTGCGACCATCCGGCGTGATGCCGGAGTGGTTGGTGATCAGCCCCACTCGTTTCCCGCGTATGAGGTGGACCGAATCCGAGAGCAGGACCTCAATGCCAAGCCGCACGCGTCCCTGCGCGTGAAGCGGGACGGTGGTCGCACCCGTAAGGAGCGCGAGAATCGCGATCGCAGATGTGGCCAGAGACGTGCGGCTGCCGAAACTCACAGTTACCTCAGGAAATCGAGTGCGTGATCATAAACGACGCATCGCCTGACGAGAACGGTACACCGGACACCGTCTCCAGTCCCCGGTCACATCTCCCCTCCGCCATCCGCCATCCGCCATCTTGTCCGTCATGACCATCCCCTGGCGCCGCGTGCGTCGCGTCCTGCTCATCACGGTGGCGTTCTTCGCCATCGCGCCGTTCGTCCTCACCCTGCCGCTCAACTTCATCCAACCCCCGACAACGGCCGTGATGCTCGCGCGGACCGTGCAACGGATTGTTGAGGGAAAGAAACCCGCCTATCCACGACGCGTCGTCGTTTCGCGATCGGAGATTTCGCCTCACCTGCGACGCGCCGTGCTGGCCGCTGAAGACGACCGCTTCTACCTCCACTACGGCTTCGACTTCGTTGAAATTGAAAATGCCATCGAACGAAGCCAGCGTGGCGGTCGCCTGCGCGGCGCTTCCACCATCACGCAACAGGTGGCGAAGAACCTGTTCCTCTGGGAGGGACGATCTTTTGTCCGGAAGGGCGCGGAAGCCTGGGTCACCCTCGTGCTCGAGCTCTGCCTGACGAAGGAGCGTATCCTCGACATCTACCTCAACAGCGCGGAGTGGGGCGACGGTGTGTTCGGCGCCGAGATGGCGGCGCGGGTCCACCTCAGGCAGTCCGCGAGCAACATGTCGCGCGAGGACGCCGCCCGGCTGGCCGCCATTCTTCCGGCACCGCGCCGCTGGCCGGTCTACGGCTCCGTGGCAACGCGCCGCGCACAAGCAATCCTCGAGCGAATGGCGTTTGCGGCACCCCGGGAAGGGAACGGTCGTTAGGCTCTGGCTCTGGCTCCTCGCTAGTCGCTAGTCGCTCAATCACCCGCAAGCAGCGTTGGCGGCAGGCTGCGGCGCTCCGGCGTCTCTCCGTTGGACAGGAATCGCTGCATGAACTTCCGTCCCTCGCGCAGCGCCGTCCCGGCCGCGTAACCGAGCGCGGCGCCCACCACGGTGGGTAGGTCAACCGGTGGAACCTTCCCATCCATCTGCCCGAGCGAAACGAGGATCTCGCGGCGCATGCTCAGCGCAATCGGGCTCGCGAACGTGATCGCGTTGAAGTTCTCGTCGTAGCGAACGCCGAGTCCCTCGATGAGCGCCGCGGTTCGCGCAAAGTAGACCATTTCACTCGGCAGGCGCACCGGCCAGTCGTACAGCGCCGCCATGACCTCGTTGGTCACGAGCTCCACCCGTTCCCGCATCGGCATCTCGACATACGCGAGCGTGAGCAGCCGATCGGCCAGGCCTCGCACCTCCGCCATGTCCGCACCCGGGTCGATCATCCCCAACGACTCAAAGCCGGCCACGACACCATCGGCATCGCGACGGATCGCGGCGAAGATGGTCGTCACCAGTTGCCAGCGCAGCTCGCGCGAGACTGGAACAACCATCCCGAAGTCCAGCACCACGACCTTGCCATC
>DATMBT010000492.1:0-7400 GCA_035559475.1 Gemmatimonadaceae bacterium | reverse complement strand
CGTCCGCCAACGATGGTACAGGTCGCCCGTCCCGTCAGGCGCTTTCCCCGGTAGGGCGAGTTGCGCCCCTTCGAGAGGAACCGGTCGGGATCCACCGTCCACCGGGCGGATGGGTCGAAAATTGTGATATCCGCCACAGTTCCGCGTCGTAGCGAGCCACCGGGGAGGTTGAACACCTTCGCCGGCGCCACCGACATACGGTCTACAAGGGTCGGCCAGTCCAGGATGCCCGGCACCACCAGGTGCGTGACCACCACCGCCAGGGCCGTTTCCAGTCCCACGATCCCGTTCGGCGCGTCCGCGAATTCACGTTCCTTTTCGTCGTAGTGATGAGGCGCGTGGTCCGTCGCGACGAGGTCGATTGTACCGTCTCGCACCGCCTCCTGCAGCGCCGCCACATCGTCGGCGGTCCGGAGCGGTGGGTTCATCTTCGCGTTGGTGTCGTACCATTCGACCGCATCTTCCGTGAGCGAGAGGTGATGCGGGCAAACCTCCGCGGTCACGCGGATGTTGCGTTCCTTGCCCCAGCGGATCAGTTCCACCGAGCCGCGCGTGCTCATGTGGCACAGGTGAACGTGCCCGCCGGTCCGGCGCGCGAGGAGAATATCGCGGATGGCCATGATCTCCTCGGCCTCCGAGGGAATTCCCTTGAGGCCGAGTCTCGCGGACACGATGCCTTCGTTCATGGAGCCGCCCTGCGCCAGCGTCATCTCTTCGCAGTGATCGGCCACGGGGATGCCGAACGTGCGCGCGTATTCGAGCGCGGTGCGCATGAGCTGCGCGGTTTTCACCGGCTTGCCGTCGTCGCTCACGCCGACGGCGCCGGCGCCCACCATTTCCCCGAACTCCGCCAGCGCCTCACCCTTCTGCCCGACGGACACCGCGCCAATCGGGTACACGCGCGCCAACCCCGCACGCTGCGCCTGCCTGACGATGAACCCCACGGCCGCCTGGTTGTCGGTGACGGGATCCGTGTTCGGCATCGCACAGACGGCCGTGAACCCGCCCGCGGCCGCAGCCCGCGCGCCAGTGGCGACGGTTTCCACGTCTTCACGACCCGGCTCGCGCAGGTGGCAGTGCACGTCGATGAAGCCCGGCGAGACGATCTGGCCCGTGCAGTCGATGACTTCGAGCCCGCCGTCCCGGCGCACCTCGCCTAACGCCTCTCCGGCGTGGGTGATCTTCTCATTCTCGATCAGCACATCGCCGACGTCGTCGATGCCCTGTGACGGATCAATGATCCGGCCGCCCTTCAACAACAACGCTGGTGTCGTCACTTAACTGGTGAATCGTGAATAGTGAATCGTGAATCGTCGCGCACCCTTTGCACCCTTTGCACCTTTTGCACCCTTCTAAGCCTTCTCACCCTTTTGCCGCCTCCGCCAGCTCGGGTCGCCCCCCAGCCAGCAGGTACAAGACCGCCATCCGGATCGCGACCCCATTCGTCACCTGGTCCAGGATCACGCTGTGCGGTCCGTCGGCGACGTCGGAATCGATCTCCACCCCGCGATTCATCGGCCCGGGATGCATGATCAGGATGTCGCGCGGCGCTCGATCGAGACGCTCCCTCGTGACCCCGAATACCCGGTTGTATTCCCGCAACGACGGGATGTAGCCGCCCTGCATCCGCTCCAGCTGCAGTCGCAGGATGTTGAGCGCCTCGGCCCACTCGATCGCCGCCTCGATGCGATCGAAGACCTGCACCCCCATCTGGTCGATCGCGTTAGGCAGCAGCGACCGCGGTCCGCAGACCGCCACCTCCGCGCCCAGCTTCTTCAGGCCCCAGAGGTTCGAGCGCGCCACGCGGGAGTGGAGCACATCTCCGCACAGGCATACGCGGCGTCCGCGCAGGTCGCCCAGCCGGTCGCGCAGCGTCAGCAGGTCGAGCAGTCCTTGCGTGGGATGTTCGTGCGTCCCGTCGCCTGCGTTGATCACGTTGGACTTGATCCGGTCCGCCAGGAATCGCGCCGCACCCGATGCGCCATGCCGGATCACCACCATGTCGATCCGCATGGCCTCGAGGTTCCGCGCCGTATCGACCAGCGTTTCGCCCTTCGACACGCTCGACCCTGATGCGGCCACGTTCACGGTGTCCGCGGACAGGCGTTTCTCGGCGAATTCAAACGAGATGCGGGTCCGGGTGGACGGCTCGAAGAACAGGTTCACGATCGTCATGCCCCGGAGCGCCGGCACCTTCTTGATCGTGCGCTCGCTGATCTCCTTGAGCGGCTCCGCGGTGTCGAGAATGAGAGTGATCTGCTCTGCGCTGAGCTCTTCCAGACCTAGCAGGTCCTTGCCCAGCACGGGACTCGTCATCCTTCCCCCTCCGCTTCACGTGGGACGATGATGACCCCTTCTTCGCCGTCGATGTCGGAGATCTGCACGTCCACGCGCAGGTGCGATGCCGCCTGCACCGTCTTGCCTACGATATCGGCGTGAATCGGCAGCTCCCGCCCACCCCGGTCCACCAGCACCGCCAACGCGATCCGTGACGGCCGGCCGAAGTCCGCGAGTTCATCCATCGCGGCGCGGACCGTTCGACCGGTGTACAGGACGTCGTCAACGATGACGACCTTCCGGTTGTCGAGACTCAACGGAAGGCTGGTTTTCCCCACCACGGGTCGCGGACCGATCGTCTGTAGGTCGTCGCGATACAGCGTGATGTCCAGGGCGCCCCGGGCCACCCGTACGCCTTCTCGCTCATCGATGTAGTTGGCGATGCGATCGGCCAGCTGCACTCCGCGGCGCTGGATGCCAACGAGGATCAGGTCGTCGGTACCAGAAAACAGTTCGACGACCTCATCGGCCATGCGTCGCAGTGTGCGGGCCATGGACCGGGCGTCGAGTACAACGGTCGGTTTTCCGGACATCGTGGCGCCCAATATCGCCACGAGCGCTTCGGAATTGAACCGGCTGGATCAGCCGACTTAGTCGCCGCGGATCCCTTCTGCCCGTTCCGCCACCTTGGTCGCGGTCACGCCTTCCGCCCGAAGGTGGGGACGGATGTCGATCACTTTCGGATCGGTCATGGCCACTTCAACGTCGGCCAGTTCCGCGCGTCGCACCGACTCCGGCCGTGTAACGACGACCTCCAATTCTGAACTCAGGTCGGCTAACGCGACGGGACGTGGGACCTCGCGATCCACCCAGGTCCCAACGCGCCTGGCGACCGTCGTCCAGTGTTGCACCTGGAGCGTCCGGCGTGGCCGGGCGGTGCGCCGGATTTCGCCGACGAGGAGGAAACCGGTGCGCAGAATCATCGCGAGGCCGACGTAGGCGGCGATGTCCGCAAAGTTGACGACAAGCTCCGTGTGCAGACCAATGCCGATCGAGATGAAGTCCACCACGCCCGGCGGGCCCAGTAGCAGGCTACCAAAATTGCCCACCGCACCACCGGTGATCAGGCCGAGCGCGCCAGACGCTGCCCCGTCAATCCGTGCCAGGTCGCGCACGACCGGGATGATGAGCAGGATGGCCGCCATCGTGAGCGCCATGTTGAGTTGCCACGTGTACGTACCCGCGCTCAACCCGAACGCCGTGCCGGCGTTATGCACGACGGCAAAACGCAGCCGTTCGCCGAGGATCAGAGGTTCACTCGCGACGAAGCGTGCCGCCATCGCCTTGCTCAGCCAGTCGATGGAGGCGACCAGCATCGCAACGAGGGCCAGCACCCGCAGGTGACGGTTCTGATCGTTCACGCGAAACGGCATCCTGTATTCTCGTGTGAGACGTTCAATGTGGCGAGTGGAGGTGCGCTCCGGACAAATGCCTCAACTGTTCCGGAGCTTACGACATCCGCCGAAACGCAGCCTCCCTCGACGGGCCGTTGAAGCACTCGCCGTGCCATGCGCGTAACGGTGTAAGCCGTTGGCGTGACAGTCGATGGGAAAGCCGATCTCCCTGCCGTCGTGACGGCGCCACACCATGTCGGTACCGAAAGTGGGGCGCCCGCTACACCGGCAGGTGTGGAGCCGAGCCGCAATCCTTTACTTGATCGAATCCGCGAGAGTGCGATATCGCGCGTTGGTGGGGTTTTCGCTTGCCAGTTTCCCGACGATGGCGCGGGCACTGTCCTTCTGTCCAAGCGCCAGGAACGCGTACGCTCGCAGGAGGGTGGCGTTCCGCTTGAGTCTCGGGTCGGAAACGCCACCGAGGAGCGCATCGATGTCGCCGAGGGCGCCCGTAGCGTCGTTCGCGTCCCGAAGCCGGGACTCGGCAGCCATGATTTGAACTTCCTGATCCTCGGGCCAGCGCTGTTTCATCTCGGCGAAGAGCCGGCTGGCGGCATCGGCGCGGTGCTCGCGGCGATCCAGCATCCCCTGATGGTACAAGCCCGCGCGAAGGAGCCGCCCGACGTCCTCCGGCTCGCCCGTGCGAAGTCCGACCCCGCCAGCGTACGAGTAAACGAGCTCCCCGCCATGTTCCGCCGTCTCGTAGATCACGAACAACCCGACCACACCTAACGCCGCGGATGCCATGTGAATGACGCGGCGTCGCGACGCGAGGGCCAATCCGAGCACCTCCACGCCGGCGATCAGCAGGAAGAGGTTGCGGGAGCGTTCCCCCCACTCCTCATGCTCCATCACCGCTTCCCGGGCACCGGGGACTCGCTCGGCGGGGCCATGGGCGTCGGTACCGGACCGGTGGGCGACGTAGCCAGCAACGGCCCCCAGGATCAACGCGGTCGCGGCAGCCTGGTTCATCCAGTTCCACTTGCCGGCGAGCGAGATGATGCGCAACACGCATCCCGCAATCACGAACCCGACTACGATGTGCACCACATACGGGTGCATAAAACCAATGTTTGGCATGAAACCCCTCGTGTTCGTGAGTGGGCGGCTAGTCTACCTCGGTGTGTGAACGTTCGTCCAGCGCGAGTTCCACTGCGCCGAACCGCTTGCCCGAGCGCTGCCCCATTCACAGAATCTGGTGCCGGCGCCCGGGCGGTCTGTCAGGCAGGTTCCGTCGCCAGGCGTCAGCAGTTCTTCCCAAACCAAACTCGGAGTCCGCGTGAAGTTGACGGAACCGGCATCGAACCGGCTCATGGTGTTCATCGTAGCGGTCGTTCTTGCGGGCGTCGCGGCATGCGCCAGCGGCGGCGCTTCCACGGCGCGGCCTGCCACCCCAGCTGGTCCAGCCCCGCTCACCTTCGAGCAGGCCCTTGAGGCCGATTCGTCCAACTACGAACCACCCGTTGGGTTTCGCGCGGTCGCAGAAGATGACTGGGCCCAGGCGGCCATGTCAGGATCGGTCGCCGGGACCGTGGTTCAGGGAAGCAAATGGAAACTCGGCGACTCCTGCGAGGTTCACTTCACCCCGGAGGCCGACGTCCTGGCCGCGAGCGAGTCCGCGCCACTTCCAACCAGGAAACTCGGTGCCGACGCGTGTCGCGGCCATACGGGCTTCTGGCAGATGTCCGCGGGTCGCGTCTTTTTCTGGATGCCGCTCGCCGGGAATTGGAGCGTGGAGTATTACGGCGACTTCGTTGACGACTCCACCATGCTCGTGCGGCGCTATCCGTTGCGACGCGGTGGCCCGAGGACATGGCGTCCTGATCGCGACGCTGCCGTCGTTGCGCGAGCCACCCGCGTCATCGAGGTCCGCGCCGTCAAGGCAACGTATGCGGTGACCAATGCGCTCAAGGCGGTCGGCGAAAGCGACTGGGCTACGCGACCGGGTGCAGGCACTTCCCCAAGCGTCTCGGGGACGCGCTGGCGCACCACGACGGGATGCACCCTGACGTTCGCGGCGACGGTCCTCGCGCGTGGCACGCAGACACAACGCCTGACGCGATCAGTGACGAGCTCCGAGTGCGACGGCCTGAAAGGGAGCTGGCAGCAGGTGGGTAAGCGGGTGTTCTGGCTGGTGAACGTGGACTCGCTGAACGCGATCGAGACGTACGCGGATGTGGCGGACACGGTCATGCGCGCAAGGCACTTTGACCTCAGGCGCGCGTCCACGAAGGAACCGTTCCAGGGCACGTGGGACCCCACCCGATCGCATACGTTGACGAAGCTGAAGCGGTAGACCGCGGACGCACAACGTGTCGTCCCTCTTCCATCTCCCTTCTCCCATCCGGTGGACGGTGCGCGCGATCGCCTGCGCGCCGTTCATCAGCGTGGTGGCTTGGGCCCAGGACATCGGGCCCGTGACATTCCGGGACTCACTCGTTATGCGGCAGATGGCGTACAAGACGCCCTGCCCAACTCCGGTGCCTCGAGCATGGTCCCTGGTGGACAGCACCCTGGGTCGCTTGCCGAGGTGCACCCTGGTGGAAACCGCGGCGAGGGCGATTTCGGAGTTCCAGAAGGTGCGTCCACCGGTGACCGGGCCGGCCGATCCCTGGAATCCACTGTGCGTCCGGGTGGTGGTTGGTCAAAACACGGGATCGACCGGACTGCCCGGTGATTGGCTCGTGGTGTTCGACCTGGCCGTCAACTCACCAGCGTGGGTCGTGATCGACCGCCAGTCGGGTGAGGTGGGCAACGTGTCGTTCGGTTACGGCTTGCCGGACGACCGGCCGAGGTGCATGCGGCAAGGCTAGCGGTCGCACAGCGCCTAACGCGCGCTGACTCTTCAGTCCGCCGAAGGGCTAGTCCACGGAACCCTGCCCTTCGGCTTGCCCGGCCAGCCAGCACTGCGCCTCAAACTCGTTGGTAAACACCTCAACGGTGGCGTTGGAGAACCCCAGCTCGGTCGCGACTTGCCTCGCGAACCCGAAGTTCAGCGTACCCTCCACGGCGAGGATGGCCGTGCGCGGGACGGGACCCGCCTTGGTGTGACGACGTGCTTCCATCACCGTGGCTGAGAGGCTCTCCCGCGGAGGAAAGTCCACAGTGGCAAAGCGGGCGTCGATCAGTTGGGGGTAACTGTATGCGCCCCGCTTGATGCGTTCCGCGATGTATTGCGCAATGTCCGCGAAGGTCACCACGCCGTGCCCGACGCAGGTCACCCGACGGTTCTCGTGATCTATTGCCAACGAATACGGCACAACAACTCCTGCACCACAAATCACGGACAGGGCGGGATTCGAACCCGCGAGTGAGTTGCCCCACCACACGCTTTCCAGGCGTGCGCCTTAAACCACTCGGCCACCTGTCCAGATAAAGACAGGGTTCCGGGTTCAGGCTTCAGGCTCCAGGAACGTGCGGTTCTGAAGCCTGAAGCCTGAAGCCTGTACCCTGAGTTGATTCACGGACAGGGTGGGATTCGAACCCACGATACCGTTACCGGTATACCGGTTTTCGAGACCGGCTCCTTCAGCCACTCGGACACCTGTCCAATCGAGCCAAGTATTGTATTTGCAGCGAGATACGTAGTCAACCGAAAACGCCGAACGTCGCAACCATCGGCGGCCGGTGGGCGATCTACGACTCCGGAACGGACTCGACCACGCAGTG
>DATMBT010000491.1:0-6370 GCA_035559475.1 Gemmatimonadaceae bacterium | reverse complement strand
ACCCACGCCCCACGAGATCGCCTCGCTGACTTCCTCGGGTCGCTCGTCCACGAGCAGGATGAGCAGAGTCGCGTTGGGGTGGTTGATCGCGATGCCTTCCGTGAGGGCGTGCAGCAGCATCGTCTTGCCGGCGCGCGCCGGTGCAACGATCAACGCGCGTTGTCCGTAGCCGATTGGCGCCATGAGGTCGATGCAACGCCGCGTCAATTCCGGTCCGCCCTTGGCCGGGCGCCCGGTTTCCATCGTCAGGCGCTTCTCCGGATACGTTGCCGTCAGCGACTGGAAGTCGGGGCGACGGCCGACCGACGCGATGTCGACGCCATTGATCGTCAGCACGTCGACCAGCACGTGGCGATGACGATGGTCGTGGCCGGTGCTTGCCGTTACCAGGTCGCCCTGGCGCAACCCGTGCTGCCTGACGACATGCGGCGGGACCCAGGCGTCAGCGGGATCGGCGAGGTAGCTGTTCGCCGCGCGGCGCACGAAGCCTCCGTCACGCGACGGGTCGAACCAGCCTACCGTCTCGCTGTCAGCGACAACCGGCGTCGGCGGCAGCTGCGGCTCGTTCACGCCACGACGGCCACGACCGCGATGACGCCGATGCCGGCGTCCGTTGCGGTTCTGCTGGTAATCACCGCCTTCGTTCCGGCCGCCTTCGTTCCGGCCACCCTCGTGCCGACCTCCCTCATGCCTCCCACCCTCGTTGCGGTGGAACTGCTGACCGCCCCGGTCATGGTGTTCAGGACGATGGTTCGAGTGACTCGGCGCAGGAGGCGGTGATTCTCCACCCTCGATCGCAGGCGGGGGACCATTGTCGGCGACAGGCGCGTCAGAAGTCCGATCGCCATTTGTCACGACTTCAGGCGGTGCGCTGCTGGCAGGATTCTCCGCCGGCTCCACATGCGTCGTGGTTTCTGGCGCTTCGCCCTCATCGGCGTTGCGGTATGGACTTGATTCGGCGTTTGGATCTGCGGCTTGCCGTCGTGGACTCGGACGGCGGCCCCGGCGACCGGGGCGGCGACGTTCGTTCATGTCGTCGAGAGGGTACTGGTTGTTGTCTGCAACGTGCGCCTTTTCAGGAAGGCGAAAAAACTTTTGACGCTCCGAAATGCACTGCGCGTGACGCGCATCCGCGCGCACACGCGCGCCAACGGCGCGCGACTAAATCGGATACTGTGTGGAACGGGAACGAGCGTGCCTGTTCGCACGACGTTTCAGGAGTCGCCGCGTGGCGCGGAGTACACACGCGATACCGGCGACGTTCTGCTCAGTCCAGCGATGGCCAGGCGTGTCACGCCGATCCCGTCGGGGTGCCACTCACCCGAGCCTCGCGCGGTCCGCACAACCAACCAGGTTGCCGACCGTTGTACGAGTATCGCACCGAACCCGCATTCGCGCAAGCACAATTCCCTTCCCCCGGGAGAGGTATTCCGGGACACTCCCGGTTGCGGTGCCGTGCATCACCGATGTCACTGTCATTACCGTTCGCGGCATGCGTAGCCCAGTCCCGCCAGCCCCTACCCCCACCCCCGGCCCGGGTGCCAGCGACCTCGCGACGCAGTTCGCGCGGGTGCTCAACGAGTACAACGCGACCGCGAACATTGCTGCGTTCCGCCGGCAGATCGCCGAGCTCATACCGACGGCGACGCCTGACGCGCTGATTGCGGCTGCGGAACCACATCGCGATGAACCGGAGATCATCGCGCCAGTCTATGAAGCGGTAGTAGCGGAACAACCCGGCAACGCACGCGCGATTGTCATTCTCGCGAACGCGTACTGGCTGCAGGGACGGGGACCGCAGGTCGTCGGTGAACTCGCCACCAAAGCCATCGCCGTTGACCCGGCGAATCGTGGCGCGTGGCACTTGTGGGCGCTCTCGGAATCAGATCCGCGCTCTCGCGTCCGCCGTTGGCAACAGGTGAGCGAACGCTTCCCTGAAGACAACCTCGCGCGGGCGGCCGTGGCTGACAATGCGGCTTCGGTAGCTGGGGCCGAGCGCGACTACGAAATGCTCGACTTCGCCATCGAGACGTACGAGCAACTGCTCGCGAGCACCACGGACACCTCACAGCGCGAGGCCGTAGCTACGGCTATTACGGCGCTCAAGGGCTGGCGCTTCTGACCCCTGGGGGTGGACCGGAAACCCCTCACGGCGCGACCTTGCGGCCCTCTGTGAGGTATGACGACGTGGGACAAGCCGTCCGGGCGCTAAAGTGGGAGGAAACTCAGGGACGGGTGATCCGTATCTAAGCTTCAGTCTCCTTCCTCATGAGGCGGTCCCCCCACGCCTCCAGGTCAGGCCTCACTTGCTGCCTCTTCGTGTCTGGTTCCAGGAAGGCATGGCCGTCTTGCGACGGTCCCTTCGCGCGGATGCGACAGATCAGCCCCGCACGTGGATGCGGCGACACTGGCGCCTGACGACAGTCATAACGTCGGCGCTGGTCTTCATGGTGCTGTTCGATGCCTGGTTGCTGACGTGCGGCTTCGATGGTTGTCCGAGCAACACCGAGGTTCGCGCCTATCAGCCACCTGAAGGCGGACGGTTGCTGGATCGGTTTGGAAAACCGATGGGCAGGATGTACACCGTCCGTCGCGTCAACGTGCCGCTCGCTTCCGTTCCGCTGCATGTGCGTCGCGCATTCATCGCAACGGAAGACCGGCGCTTCTTCGAGCACCGGGGCATCGACTGGCGCGGCGTTGTTCGCGCGATCGTGCGCAACACGGCGTCGCTGCGTTTTCGCGAAGGCTTCTCGACGATCACGATGCAGGTCGCGCGAAACACGTTTCTCACCGATCGCGCCACCGGTACGCGAAGCATTGGCCGCAAGTTGCTCGAGCTGCGCCTCTCGCGACTCATAGAGCAGTCGCTCAGCAAGGACCAGATCCTCGAGCTGTACCTGAACGCGATTTACCTGGGCAACGGCGTCTACGGTGTCGAGGGCGCGTCGCGTGACCTCTTCGGAAAGCGCGTTCGCGACCTGAGCGTGGCCGAGGGCGCCATGCTCGCAGCGCTGCCGAAGGGACCATCGAGCTACACGCCGCGTCGGTTTCCCGACCGGGCACTCGCGCGACGAAACCTCGTGCTCTCGCTGATGCAGGAGCAGGGGTATCTCAGCGCACAGGCGATGGAACGCTCGCGTCGCGTGCCGGTACCGCGGCCACGCTCTGCCTGGAGACCGCCGGAACCTCCTGAGTCGTATGCGCTCGACCTCATTCGCGCGCACGTCGATTCAATTCTGCGGACGCGGGGAATCTCTTCGCGTGAAGTTGTGGTGCACACCACGCTCGACGCCGTCGCACAACGCGTGGCGCAACGAACAGTGGAACGCCGTGCGAACGAGATCGAACGCGAGGCCACGGGCTGGTGGCCTGACGAGGACGCCCCCGAGGCCGGCGTGGTGCAGGGAGCGATGGTCGCCCTCGACCCGAGATCGGGCGACATTCGCGCGATGGTGGGTGGCCGGACGCACGCCCGCGGCGCGTTCAACCGCGCGGTGCGATCGCGTCGCCAACCTGGCTCCGCGTTCAAGCCTTTTGTCTACGCGGCCGCTCTCTCTGCCGGCCTTACGCCGGCAACGATGGTTGAGGACAACCCGGTGTTCGTCGACCAGGGCAATGGTGACACCTGGACCCCGGCGAACTACGACGAAGAATACGCCGGCCCGATGACGTTGCGCCGGGCGTTGATGCGCTCGTCGAACACCGCGGCCGTGCGCGTCAGTCGTGCGGTCGGCGAGGCGAGCGTCGTCTCGGTCGCGCGTGCCAACGGCATAACGAGCCCGCTGCGCGCCGTGCCTTCGATCGCGCTGGGATCCATCGAAGTGACGCCGCTCGAACTCGTGACCGCGTATGCGCCGTTCGCCAATGGCGGATCGCGCGTTACGCCACGACTCGTCAGGCGCATCGAGCGCCTCGATGGCACCTTGATCTGGTCGTCCGAGCCGGTCCTCGCGAAGGCGATGGACCCCCGCGACGCCTTCCAGATGACGTCGATGCTGCGCGGTGTTGTGGATGGCGGCACTGGTCATGTCGTGCGCGACATGGGTGTCGATGGCCCCGTGGCGGGCAAGACCGGCACCACGAACGACGGCACCGATACGTGGTTCATCGGATACACACCCGCGCTGGTCGCCGGGTTCTGGTTTGGCTATGACACGCCCCGTTCACTGGGTGATGCGGCAAGCGGAGCGCGCATGGCGGCGCCTGCGTGGGTCCGGTTTTATCGCGACGGATGGAAGGAGCGTGGTCTCGACTGGGAGGTGCCGGACGGCCTCGTGTCAGTCACCATAGACCCGCAGACCGGCGGCGTCGCCGGGGAGTGGTGTCCGCTTGCGACTCGCGAATGGTTCCGTGAAGGCACACAGCCACAGGAATTGTGCGAGGAGCACACGTCGCAGGCCCTTCCGTCGTGGATCGCAAACCTGGATGATGAGATCGCGGAGCGCCTGGCAAAGATCCTGAAGCGCTGGGGCCGGGACAGGCCGTAGAGCAGCCGGCGTCCGGCACCACTTCCAGCAAGACGCTTCAGCAAACAGCACTAACCACTCAGCTTGATTTCTCTCGAAGCGATCGAACGTGCGGCGTCGGTAATCGATCCCGTCTTCCGATCCACGCCGCAATTCGAGGCCACCGCACTGGGTCGGCGACTCGGCTGCCGCATCCTCCTCAAGGTGGAGACGGTCAACCCGATTCGTTGCTTCAAGGGACGCGGGACGGATTTTTTCCTCCACCAGATGCACCCGACGCCGCGGAAACTCGTCACCGCGTCTGCCGGCAATTTTGGCCAGGGCCTGGCATATGCGGCCCGCTCGCGGGGCGTAGAGGTCGACGTCTTTGCTTCTGAGTCGGCGAATCCGCTCAAGATCGGGCGCATGCGTGACCTTGGCGCCACCGTGTACCTGGCCGGTCGTGATTTCGACGACGCGAAGCAGCACGCCCGCGATCACGCCCGGACGGAAGGATCGTTCTTTGTCGAGGACGGCCGCGAACCGGCCATCACCGAAGGGGCGGGCTCGATCGCGGTCGAACTGTGCCAGTGGCCGGAATCCATCGCGACGGTGGTCATCCCGTTAGGCAACGGCGCGTTGCTCGGGGGAATGGGGACCTGGATCAGGCACGCGTCCTCCGGCACGAAGGTCGTTGGCGTCTGTGCCTCGGGCGCGCCTGCGATGCGCGACTCTCTTCGCGCCCGCCGAGCCGTCGCGACGGAGGAAGCGAAGACCATTGCCGACGGCATTGCCGTCCGCGTCCCGGTACCCGAGGCGCTCGAATACCTGGCGGCGGTCGTGGACGACGTCGTGCTGGTCAGCGAAGGCGCGCTGCGTCAGGCCATGACGCTCGTCCTGGAAGAAACCGGACTCGTGGCCGAACCGGCGGGCGTTGCCGGTATAGCGGCCCTCATCGAGCACCCTTCACTCCGGAGCGGGGGCCTCGTAGCGACCCCACTCTGCGGCTCCAACGTCCTGCCAGGCTAAAGGAGTCTGACGCTTTTAGGTGCTTAGCCCGAAAACACCTGGAATGCCGGGCCCTCGAAACCGGGGAATACAGGCGAAAGGCTCGATGCGCCCAGGTGTCGCGTCAGCACGTCGGAGAAGACCGCGCGAAAATCAGTCGTCAGCGCGAGGTCGCGGCCTTCATATAACTGTTCGCGCTCGAGGCCTGGCCACTTGCCGTGCACCTTTCCGCCTCGCACCCCACCGCCAATGACGAACATCGCGCCCGCATGCCCGTGGTCAGTGCCGCCGTTTCCATTCTGGCGAACCATGCGGCCGAACTCGGACATCGACAGGATCACGACGTCATTCATCCGATCACCCAGGTCAGTCACCAACGCTGACACTGAGCGGGAGAAGTCGGTGAGCCGGGCCGCCAACTGACCGTTCGAAGCGCCCTGGTTGACGTGTGTGTCCCAGCCGCCGACATCCGCAAACGCCACCTCGACGCCAACACCAGACTTGATCAGCTGCGCGATCTCACGCAGCCGCTGGCCGAACTGTGACCGCGGGTAGTCGGCGCCGTGCTCCGGCTGGTACCGCTGTGGATTCGCGGACTGCAGCATGCGAACGGCCTCGAACATCTCTCGTCCTGCACCATGAACGAGGTCAGCCTCGCCGGTGCGGTACAGCGCTTCGAGCCGCTCGGCCGATGTGCCGGCGCCTCGCATGGTGAATTCACCGAGCGAATTCATCGCGACCGCGGCCGCTGGACCTTCGAGGATGCGCGGAGTTTGCGGCGTCATTGCCACGGCGCGGAACGGCGACGCGTGAGCGGACGCACACTCTTCGCACGTTCCTTTTACCGCGAGATAACGGTTCAGCCATCCGTCTCCGGTTGACTTCCGGTCCGGTGTACCGGACTCCATGTAGTCCTG
>DATMBT010000490.1:0-3959 GCA_035559475.1 Gemmatimonadaceae bacterium | reverse complement strand
TCGCCGACAGATGCTCCTGCCCCAGGTCGCGGAGGAATACGGCAACCTGGTTGATGAGACCAGCGGTCGAGTTCATGCGCAGGTGACGCTGTCCCGGGAGGCGACCGATGCCGACGCGAAAATGATCGCCGCTCAACTCTCGCGCGCGTTCGCGAAGACGGTGGTGCCGCACCTGAGCGTGAACCCGGCGATCCTCGGTGGCGTGGTTGTAAAGGTTGGCGATCGGGTCATGGATGGCTCTGTGCGGAAGAGGCTGAAGACGCTGAAAGCGCGCATCGTCACGGCCAGATGACGAGGCCGCAGGCCACAGGCCACAGGCCACAGCGATCGACGGCGCCGCTTCGGTCGAGTCACGCGTCACCAGTCACGAGTCACGCTCAATGAGCGGACGCGTTGAAGTCACGACTGTCCCGAAGCCGTGGGGCCACGAAACGATCTGGGCCAGGACCGACCGCTACGTCGGCAAGATCCTGCACATCAAGGCAGGACACGCGCTTTCGGTGCAGTATCATCGCCAAAAGGACGAGACGGTCTACCTGCTCAGTGGCGTGATGAAGTACTGGGTACAACCCGAGGCCAGAAGCCCGAAGCCAGAGGCCAGCGGAACGCCGGGTCACGACACGCGAGCCTGGAGTCAGAGGACGGCAGGCACAGGTGAAACGCCGGCGGCGGCGCGGCACGCCATCCCTGAGCTCTCCGACGTGCACCTGAAGGTGGGTGATTCCTTCCGTATAACGCCGGGCACGATCCACTACATGGAAGCAGTCACCGACTGCGACGTGCTCGAAGTGTCCACGCCGGAACTCGATGACGTCGTCAGGCTCAAGGACCGCTACGGGCGGGAAGGGACGAGCGCGCCATGAAGGTCATCATCCCGCTGGCGGGGAAGGGCACGCGGCTCCGGCCGCACACGCACATCACGCCGAAGCCGATGCTCAAGGTCGCCGGCAAGCCCGTGATGGCCTATATCCTCGAGGACCTGGAGCGGTTAGGCAACGTTGACCAGGTCGTCTACATCACCGGGCACCTGAAAGAGAAGGTCGAGGAGTACACTCGGAAGGCGTTCTCCATTCCGGCGGTGTTCATCGAGCAGCAGGTGCAGGACGGGACGGCGGGTGCGGTCGAACTCGCGCGTCCGTACGTGGACCAGCCGGTGCTCATCATCTTCGTTGACACGATCTTCGACGCCGACCTCTCGGTCATCGATCGCACCGATGCCGACGGGATCATCTGGGTGAAGACAGTCGAGGATTACCAGCGCTTCGGCGTCGTGGTGACGGACGCCGACGGCCACATGACGAAGATCGTCGAGAAGCCGAAGACGCCCATCTCCAAGCGCGCCAACATCGGGTTGTACTACATCAGGAACTGGAAGCTGCTGTACGAAGGCATTGCGCACGTGCTCCAGCAGCCGAAGAACCAGGGCGAATATTTTCTGACCGATGCGTTCCAGTACATGATCGACAAGGGCGCGCGCATCAAGGTGATCGACGTCGACGGCTGGTACGATGCCGGCAAGATCGACACGCTGCTCGAGACCAACCGCGTCATGCTGGAGAAGGGACGGGCGCGCGTGCCGGCCGGGATCGACCGGGCGCAGATCATTGATCCCGTCTACATCGAGGACGGCGTGACGCTCCAAGGCTCCAGGGTGGGGCCTAACGTCTCACTCGGCGCCGGCACGGTCATCGAAAACTCGACGATCCGTGATACCATCACGGGCGACAATTGCCGGATCGCGAACTCGACGCTTTCCAACTCGCTGATCGGGGACGAGGTGGTCGTCACCGGTGTCCACGGCGAAGCAAGTGTCGGCAGTCACTCCGAAGCTCGATCCGACAAGGGAAAATGATGCGCAGGTTGCACGCAGTATCGATGGTTGGGCTGCTCGGGGCGGGAGTGGTGGTGACGCTGGCTGCCCGCACGCCGCAAGGGACACCCGTTGACCTTCTCATCACACGGGCGCGCGTGGTGGACACGCGAACAGGTGCCATCACGCCAGGCCGCGTCATCGCCATCCGTGGGGACACGATCCTGGCGATCGGCGATTCCGCCGAGGGCTCGCGCTATCGCGCCAAGCAGGTCATCGATGCCGCGGGGCGCCATGTCATTCCCGGACTCTGGGACATGCACATGCACTTCGGCGGCGGCGACACGCTGATCGCCGAGAACCGGGTGCTGCTGCCGCTGTATCTCGCGCACGGCGTGACGGCGGTTCGCGATGCGGCGGGCGACCTGGCGTCGACGGTGCTGGCCTGGCGCGATTCCGTCGCTCGTGGATTGCTCGAAGGCCCGACGATCTTCACGTCGGGCCCGAAGATCGAGGGGAAGAACTCGATCTGGCCCGGCGATACCGAGGTTGAAACGGAAGCGGGTGTCGACAGCGCGCTCGACAACCTGCAGCGGCTGAACGTGGATTTCGTGAAGCTGACGGATAACGCGCTCAAGCCCGAGCTGTTCCGGTACGCGTTAGGCCAGGCGACCCGTCGAGGCATGAGGAGTTCGGCGCACATTCCGTCGGGTGTGCCCGTTCGGGACGCCGTTGGCCTTGGGCTCAAGTCGATCGAGCACCTGTCCTACGCCATTCGTGCCGGCGTCGAGGGTTCGCCGCGCCAGGGCAGTGACAATGCCAGCCGCTACGACACCGCCACCGCGGTGAGCGCCTATCGCTTCATGGCCGAACGAGGAACTGCGGTCACGCCCACGCTCAACATCAGCCGTACGCTGGCGTGGCTCGACAGCGAGGACCACACCAAGGACGAGTACCTGAAGTACATCGGACCAGGGCTGCGGGCGACGTATGGCTGGCGCATCGAGCGGCAGGCCGGTTCGACGCCGGAGCAGATCGCCCGCCGCCACGCGAACTACGAGTTCAGCAGCTCGAAGCTCCCGCTGCTGCAGCAGTCGGGCGTGCTGATCCTGGCGGGTACCGACGCCGGATTCCTGAATTCGTACGACTATCCCGGGATTGGCCTGCACGATGAACTGGGGCACCTCGTGAAAGCCGGGTTGACGCCGCTCCAGGCCTTGCAGGCGTCCACGCTAAACGGGGCGCGCTGGCTCGGCCGGGAGTCGCGGCATGGCGCGCTGGAGCGAGGGTTCGCGTCGGATCTGGTGATCCTCGACGCAAACCCGATCGCCGACATCAGCGCCACGCGGCGCATCCACGGTGTCGTGGTGCGCGGGCGTTACCTCGATCGGGCGAAGCTTGATTCGATGCTGGAAGGCGTGGCCCGCGACGTGTCGCGCATGAAGGGCCCAGGGTTCCACTAGGAACGGGGATTGGGAATCGAACGCCGGACATCGGAGTCCGATGAGGGCGCGGTCGCCAGGCGCGGCTCGCTAGATTCGCAAATGGATCCGTACGGATCGGATGGCAGTTTGTCTCCCATCTCCCTTCTCCCATCTCTCATCCTGTTCTCGTAATAGGCGCCGGACCGGCCGGCCTCGCCACGGCTGCCGAGCTGACCCGGCGGGGCGTGGCGTACCGGTTGTTTGAGCGCGGCCCTTCGTTAGGGACGTCGTGGGTGAACACGTACGACTCGCTCCGGCTTCACACGGGGCGCCACATGTCGACGTTGCCGGGGCATGGGTATCCACGCGGCACACCGCTCTTCCCGACGCGTGACCAGTTCGTCGCATACCTGAACGACTATGCGGTCAACGCGTCTCTGAACATCGAAGCTGGCAGTAACGTCAGCACGGTACGACGGGCAGATGGTCAATGGGTCGCCGTCGTTAATGATCGGGAGGTCGCCGGCAAAGCACTCGTGATGGCGACCGGCATCATGTCGAAGCCGGTGATGCCGGACATTGCCGGAAGGGATTCGTTCGCGGGCGAGGTCACGCATTCGGTCGCGTATCGCCGGCCCGATCCTTATCGCGGCAAGCGTGTGCTCGTGGTCGGCGTGGGGAACTCGGGTGGCGAAATCGCGAGCGAGCTTGGGAATGCCGGCGTG
>DATMBT010000489.1:0-6854 GCA_035559475.1 Gemmatimonadaceae bacterium | reverse complement strand
CATAAGGCAGCCCCTATGTCGCAACAAGAATGAAAAGGATGGACTCGCTTGATCGACACGAGAGATGGAGTACGCAATCAATCTCACGAGCGATGGTGATCGGTCGCCGTCCAGCCTAACGTTCAATGTTTCTGGCTCCTGCCCGTCGCGTTGAGAGTGGCGCCGAATCCCGCTCGCGGTCCGCCGGCGACTTGTTCCGTGCACACTCCTGGAGAACGCATGACGATCCCTCGTGTCTCATTGCCACTCGTGACCAGCGCCAGGACCGCCGCACGATGGGCCGTGGCGCTCGTTCTCATCGGCGCAACGCTGACGGCCATGAACGGCTGCAGTCGTAACGAAGCGGCGAAGATCGATACGTCGGCCGGCGAAATCGGCGTCGCGACTGACCCGATTGACGAAGGACGGCAGGTATTCCGCTTCGAGACGTTCGGGAACGAACAGTTCTGGACGGACACGGCGCGAATGCACGAAGTCATCCAGAAGTCAGTCAGTCCGGCTCTTGCACTCAAGGTCGGACTCAAGGTGGACGCTGACGCAATTCCCGCAGAAGTCGCGGCGGCTATCAAGGAGGGCAAGGTCGACCTCAATAGCCCGGCGACCACGCTCACGCTGCTCAAGTTCAACGCGGTTGTCGGGTTGAAAGGCACTGTGAGCGTGGTGAATGGCAAGGACAGTCTCGTGGGGCTCGGCATCACCTGCGCACTCTGTCACTCGAACGTGGACAACTCATTCGCGCCGGGAATCGGACGCAGGCAGGACGGCTGGGCGAACCATGACCTGAACATCGGTGCCATCGTCGCGCTCTCGCCTGCGATCACGCCCGCGCAAAAGACTGTCTACAATTCATGGGGACCTGGGAAATACGATCCGCGCTACAATCTCGACGGCAAGAGCACACCGCTCGTCCTTCCCCCGGTGTACGGTCTGGCCAAGGTGACCAACGAGACGTACACGGCCGAGGGACCTATCTCGTACTGGAACGCGTATGTGGCCGTCACACAGATGCACGGCCGCGGCAACTTCTCCGATCAGCGCCTCGGCATCGACATCAGCCATTCTCCTGACATCGTGACTCCAAAGCTGCCGGCACTGCGCGGGTATCAGGAGAGCCTCGAGACTCCACTGCCGCCGGCTGGCAGCTTTGACACCACTGCGGCGGCGGCCGGGCGATCCCTGTTCGACGCGCGTTGCGCGGGGTGTCATGTGGACGGCGCGAGCACCGACAACAACACCGGTGTCCTTCACGCACCAGACGAGACGGGGATGGACGGTGCATATGCCGCACGCACCGTGAACAAGAAGTACCGCACCACGCCCCTGCGCGGGCTCTGGCAACACGCTCCCTACTTCCACGACGGCAGCGCCGCGACGCTGGCGGCGGTAGTCGATCACTACAACCGTGCCCGCACATTGCGCCTCAGCGATGCGGACAAGCGGAACCTGGTCGAATACCTCAAGAGCCTTTAGCGCGAACAACTGCTTTCATACCCGGACATTCATTTGCCGCAAACGAAGGACCGTAGCCGCTTGCGCACGCAAGCCGTGACCGCCGCACCCACCGGACCACCAGGTGGCATCGATTACAGCTTTCAGCGCGAGCACCTTCATGCCGCCGGCTACTTCGTCGCGATGGCGAGGAGGATCGAATCTCGTGGCATCGCGGCCGTGGGCCCTGAGGGAATGACGCGCCATCGGGCCAGCGTGACGGGGGCGATCGTCTCTTCCGTCGCGTTCCTCGAATCATCGATCAACGAGTTGTACCTGGAGTTCCAGCGTGCGGGCGACGACGGCAGTTCGACCCCGACACGGGCTCACACGCAACTGGAGACGCTCTGGCCGTCCGCCGAAGGAGCGCCGTTGACGCTCCGCTATCAGGTGGCGCTACAATCGGTCGACGCCGAGCGGTTCAACGAACGCCGCTCCACATACAAGAACGTCGAGCGTTTGCTGGAGCTTCGTGACGCCCTCGTGCACCATCAGCCGGAGCGGCACGACGAACGCCAGCGTCATCAGAGCTTGCAGCGGCGACTGCGTACCTGCTTTTCACCCAACACATTGCTGCCGGCACGGGCCCGCTGGTTTCCCGATCTCTGTCTGGGAGCCGGCTGCGCGACGTGGGCGCTGCTCAGCGCCGAGGCTTTCTCCGATGAGTTCTGCGCCCGCATGGCGATCCCGTCGCGGGTGCGGCCGACCTCGCAGTCCCGCCGTCGTCATTCTCCGCGTCTAGTCCCTTCGATCTAGTCCTGCACCCTCCCCTCGGGCGATAGCCGGCCGGGGCACTTACACCTAACGTTAGGACAGGCGCTCGGCACCGGTGGCCGGCGTCCCATCGCGCACATCGTGCATCTCGCACATGCGCCGGCGCCGTATCGACTTGCGCTGCTCCTGCACGAGGCTGGAGGCAGGACTCACCAGCCACTGACAGGATTACCACGCCATGTTCAAGCGGCTCATCGACGCCGTCACGCTCGGCTCGGAACGACCACTCGGGCGGCTGATCGCTTATTACGGGATCCTGATCGCCGCACTCGGACTCCTGCTGTTCCTCTATCCCGCGTCCAACGCACTCATGATGGGCGCGGAACCGGCGACTTCCGGCGTCTCGCCACAGCTCCTGCAGGACGGCCTGAACGGACCGGCATTCGTTCAGCAGCTGATTGGACCAGGGTCGCTCGGCGAGCTGATGATCAACACGTTGCTCGTCATCCTCGGCATTCTGGCGCTCATGCTGCCGGTCACCTGGGTGTACATGTCCGCCCGGCGTGTCCCCGGACATGATCAGTCGGTGGTACAGACGCTGCTCATCCTGCCCATCGTCGTCGCGGGCATTGTGCTCATTGTTCAGAACAGTCTTGCTCTCGCCTTCAGCCTGGCCGGAGTTGTGGCGGCGGTGCGATTCCGCACGACACTGGATGACACACGCGATGTCGTGTTCATCTTCCTCGCGATCGGGGTTGGTTTCGCCGGCGGTGTCCACATGCTCGGCCTCGGCACCATCATCTCCGTTGCCTTCAACCTGGTTGTACTGCTGGCGTGGCGGTACGACTTTGGCCGGAACGTACTGCAGCCCACCGCCGCTTCGCAGTGGAGCGAGCCGCTCAAGGAACTCGCCAAGTCCACCAACGGCAACGGGGTTCCTGATCGCGACGTGATGCTCGCGCTTACGCCAAAAAAGGCGGAGGCCCTGGCCAAGCGGATCGAGCGGGTTCGCGCAGTGCTCGGCCCCAACAAGAAGAAGCCGCGGTTCAACTCGGTCCTCTCGATTACCAGCGACAAGGTCGGCGAGGCGCAGCTCATCATGCAGAAGGTGCTGGACAAGGTGACGAAGCGGTGGGTGCTCGATGAAGTCGTCACTCATGTCGGCAAGCCGTCGGAAGTCTATTACCTGGTCCGACTCGGCAAGACGATGTCGCGTGATGACCTCATTACCGCCATTCGCGCCCGGGCCGGTGATCGGGTCGCAGCAGTAGACCTCGAGCTGGGCGACGGCGTCGTGGACGCACAGCACGCGGCGACGTCATGAACGCTGTCATCCGGTGCGTGCTGCTCGGTGTGTTCGCGGTGTTGAGTGGATGTCGCCCAGCATCATCCGCTTCGCGCGCGCAGGAGTTGTCCGCCCGCGAGCAACGGCTCGCTACCAGGCTGGCCAATGTCTCGGAGTCGCGCACGAGCGCGGTCGCGCGTTGGATCCTGCCGCGGGAGATGCGCGAAGTGTCCGGGCTGGCGCTGACGAGTGACGGGCGATTGCTCGCGCACGGCGACGAGAGGGGACGCGTGTACGTGATCGATCCCCGCGGCGGCGCCCTCCTGAAGAGTTTCGGCATCGGGGACGGGGACGCGGATGCGAGCGCCGATTTCGAGGGAATCACCGTCGCCCAGGGCAGGATCTTCATGGTTGCGAGCAACGGTACACTGTACGAGTTCGCCGAGGGTGAAGACGGTGAGCGGGTCGCGGTTACTGTCCACGACACGCGACTCGGACACGAATGCGAGTTCGAGGGGGTGGCCTTTGATAGCACACGGGGAATCCTCGTCCTCCCCTGCAAGACCGTTGGATCAAAGCAACTCCGTGACCACCTGGTACTGTATCGGTGGAGGCTGGGAGGCAGTGGGGATTCGACGCTGGCCCCGCTCACCATCCCGCTCACCAGTGTCATCGGGTCGAATCCCTGGAAGGGTCTGCATCCCTCCGACATCGCGGTCGATCCGGCAACAGGCAACTACGTGCTCGTCGCGGCGCAGGAGAAAGCGCTCATCGAGATCACGCCATCCGGAGAAGTCGTGCGCGCGATTCCACTGCCTGGAAAGCACGGGCAGGCGGAAGCGGTCGCGCTGACACCCGACGGCATCCTGATCGTGGGCGACGAGGCGACGAATCGGGCGGCGACACTGACGCTGTATCGGTGGCCGTTGACGGCCGCGACACCGGGGCCATCATGATCGTGCTTCGACGAGTGCCTAACGCATCGCTCGCGCTCGCTGCCATCCTGGCCATGCTGGCGCCGGCATTGGCGTCGGGTCAGAATGGCAGGCCATCGCCAGCCACCGACACCACGTTGCGCGCCAGCGACCAATACGACGCCGGCAGCTTCCACCGGTCGATGCTGGGAGCAAACTACCGCGACCTCTGGTCGGCGCCGATCACGGTGCCCTTCCTCGACCTGACGACGTTCGCCGGTGGGATACTTCCGACGAAGACTGGTGGCGGGGCCCAGACAAAAACGCTCCACTTTGTCACGCGAAAGGACCAGGAATTCGTCTTTCGGCCAGTGTACAAGGCGCTGATGATGGACCTGGTGGGATTTGAGGGCACCGTCGTCGAAAAGGCCATGGTCGATGGCCTGAGTGCCTCGCACCCCGCTGCCCCGCTGATCGCACCGGCATTCCTCGACGCGGCGGGCGTGCTCCACGCCACGCCGATCATGGTCGTGATGCCTGACGACGAGCGCCTGGGCAAGTTCCGGAAGGAATTCGCCGGAAAGCTCGGCATGATCGAGGAGTCGCCGGATGTTCCCGACGATTCCCCCGGCTTCGCCGGTGCGTTCAAGATCATCGACAGCGAAGAACTGCTGAAGCGACTCAACGAGGACCCGTCCGAACGCATCGATGCCCGCGCGCTGTTACGCGCCAGGTTGATCGACCTGCTCCTCAACGACAACGACCGTCACCCCGATCAGTGGAAATGGGCCCGGATGCGCCGCGAGGATGGCTCACCGTGGGTGCCCATTCCTCGCGACCGCGACAAGGTCCTGGTGTCCTATGAAGGATTGCTCCTCAAGGGCGCGCGCATCGCGAAACCGGAGCTGGTCACGTTCGCCGGGACATATCCGAACGTGCCCGCCCTGTTCCAGAACGCCAGCGAGCTTGATCGGCGATTGCTCGGTGGTCTCGACAAGCCGGTGTGGGATTCGGTGACCGCGAACCTGACGCGCGCCATCACGGACTCCGTGATCGACGCCGCATTCCGCGGCATGCCCGCGCCGTATCAGGCATCGGTTCCCGACCTGGTCAGGAAGCTGCGCTCTCGCCGCGACCGCCTGCCTGCGGCGGCGGACAAGTACTATCGCAAGCTGTTCCTGGTCCAGGACATCCATGCCACGGACGCTGCGGAGAAGGCGACGATCGAGCACTTCAAGGACGGGACTCTCACGATCCGATTGCAGTCCGGAGCGGCCCCGCCACACCTCGTTCGTCATTTCGATCCAGCCGTGACGCAGGAGGTCCGGCTCTACCTGCACGAAGGAGCCGATACCGCGGTGGTCAGCGGTGACGGCGGCAACGGAATCCTGGTTCGCGTCATCGGCGGCAACGGGAACAATGTCATGGTCGACTCAGCGTCGAGTGGCGCGCGAGGATCGCGAACACGTTTCTACGACGTCGGCCGAGTGAGTGACGTCGGCTATCCGGCGGACAGCTTCAAGTCGCACAAGGTCTTCAACCGCCGGCCGCTGCTGCCGGCGTATGGCCGCCTGATACCGGCGCAGCGCGACTACGGAAAAAGCATTCGCCCCACCTTCGGCCTCAAGACCGGGCGCGACCTCGGGCTCGTGACAGAGGTGGGCCTCGTGCGCACCGAATATGCGTTCCGCACGATTCCTTACCGGAGCAGGATCGCCTTCGACCTCGCCTACTCGACAGGCCTCAACGGGTTCGGCATCGCCTTGGAGACCGACCATCGTTACGAGTCGTCTGCGCTCCATGTGCTGAGCGAAACCCTGATGTCGCAACTCGAGGTCGGCCGCTTCCTCGGCTTTGGCAACGATTCTCCTGATCTCGATGACGTGTTCGCTGACGTGCGCCAGACGCAGTGGGCGTTTCATCCGGCGGTCGCGTACGCCATCGGCCCCGCGAGCGATGTGTCGTTAGGGCCGACCGTGCAGCTCACGCTGACCGACGAGAACCCACGCCGGCTCGTGTCCGACGTGCGTCCGTACGGTTACCCGCGCTTCGGTCAGGCGGGCCTCCAGCTCCGCTTCAACTACGATCCGCGACAGGACGCGACGGCCACATCAGGTGGTCCGCTCGCCGGCATATCGAGTGGCGCGCCCTGGAAGTCCGGCGTCTTCGCCGAGGTGACCAGCAGCGTGTATCCGGCGATGTGGGACGTGACCAGTGCGTACGCCAATGTTGCTGCCGTTGCGGTTGCCCACATTGCCGTGCCGATCCTGACCACTCCCTTGCTCGCGTTCCGTGCCGGCGCCGAGAAGATTTGGGGTGACTTCCCGTATTTCGACGCGGCGTTTCTTGGCGGCGGGCGTTCACTTCGCACGTTTTCACGCCAGCGATTCGCCGGTGACGCTGCGCTGCACGGCTCCGCGGAGCTGCGAGTGCCGATCGCCGCGTTCCCGCTC
>DATMBT010000488.1:0-2117 GCA_035559475.1 Gemmatimonadaceae bacterium | reverse complement strand
CAGTCACCCGGATTCTTTCTGCCAGCGGAAGAAGATGACCGAGATCGCGATGAACGCGATGGTCGCGCCGCCCACGCTCATCAACACACCGGCCGTCTGGTGGTCGTGCTGTGCGTTAATCCCCGGTAGGGGTGGCGCAAGCTCGAAGACGCCGTACAAGGGCGTCTCCGAATACACGAGGAAACCGACCAATCCGAACATGATCGGGCTGAACATCATGCCGAGCACGATGTAGCCGATTTTCACCGGATGGTTGAAGCGCGGCTGGTGAGGCACGTCCCGGATCACGGGCCACCAGAACACGAACCCGGCGCCGATCCAGAGCAGGTCGATCGCCATCGATCCCACCTGCGTGGCCATCATGGCGTCAACCAGCGGCGGCAGGTGCGTGAGCAGCACCACGACCGAAAAGGTGACCAGTGCCGGGAACGGCGAGACCACCCGCCTGACGAGCGACCGGAACAGGCCCGGGCGCTCGAGCAACGCGAGGGCGTCACGGGACGGGCCCATGAGCAGCATCGGTGGCGCGACGAGGGCCATCAGCAGGAATTGCAGCATGTGCACGCTGGCGAGATATCCAGCGCCTAACGCCCCGATGGGCCAATCGAGGGCCAGCCACAGCACGATCAGCCCACCCATGAACGCGGGATGCACCGGACGCTGCGTATGGCCGGCCGCACGCGCGCCGGAGCGGTTCCACACCCACATGCCGATGGCCAGCAGGATGATGAAGAGCCACACGCCGGGATACGCGCGCCACTGCCACGTCCACGCCGCGCCGGTGGCGGAGCACCACCAACTCATGGGATGTCGGATGTCGGATATCGGATGTCGGAAACCACCCTCATTTCCGTACACCTGAACTGAGCCCGAGAAACTTCTCGAGATCTGCGTAAGGCACGACGGGGGCGCGGAGTTGGACCGCCCCGGCCCGCGCGAGTGACAGGTACAGCGTCACCGTGTCGCCGGCCACGAACTTCTTGCGCAGCTTGAGCAGCATGATGTGATCGCCGCCCGGCGTAAGCTTCACCTCAGCGCCAACAGGGATCACGACCGAAGGCTTCGCCATCATGTGACGCATCTCGCCTTCACCCATGGTTCCATGCACTTCAGCCTGGACCGCGAGGTCCGCCGCGATCGCGACGAGCGTGTCTTCCTGGGCGGTTTCATTCCTGAACGTCAGGTACGCTGCCGCTTCATCCTGGCTGACCGGTTCGGCAACCACCGCCTTTGATATGACCATCGCGGATACGGGCGCTGCGGATTGCTGGGGCGCCACGTTGAGCTGCCCGGCCTTCGCCTGCGCCGCCAGGTCGCGCCTGATCTCCGCTCCGGTGGCATCGCGAACCAGCTTGGGCAGGTCGTTTGCCCAGTCTTCCTGGCGGATGCCGAACGGGTAGACGGTGTAGGCGATGCCGTCCCGCGCAAACGCGAACACCTGCGCCCCGTGCGCCACGAAATAGTTGGCCGAGTCGGCATTTGCGTATTCGCGGAACGCTTCGCCGAGGCCAACAGCCTGCTGGGCGCGCGCCAGTTCTTCCTTCGTCCCGGTGAGCCCGACGAATGACGGGTCGAAGTTCGCGAGCCACTCGCGCATGCGCGCAGGAGTGTCGCGTTCCGGGTCCGTGGTGACAAAGACCGTCACCACCCGCGAGCGTTCCTCAGCCGACATCCGTTTCAGGACCGCGGCGATGTTGGCCATGTGGAGCGGGCAGACGTCGGGGCAGTGCGTGTAGCCGAAGAACAGCAGGGCCACCTTGTCGCGCGTCGCACCGGCGAAGTCGTATGGCTGCCCGTTGAGGTCCGTCAGCGTGATTGACGGCTTCGCGAGCGGCGTCGGCAGGGCGACGCCCCGAAATTGAGTCGCTGTGCGGTCGCCCGAGCAGGCAACAAGCCCCGCACAACAAACAGCGATCAGCGATAAGCGATTAGCGATTAGCGGCAAGACGAGGCATCCCGTGGATTCGGTAACTGATGCCTGAAAACTAGCCGCTGCTCGCTACTCGCTGCTCGCTAATCGCTGATTCATCTCGGCAGGAAGCGCTTGGGGAATTTCGCGACCACGGTGTACGCGGGGTCGACGATGTTGGCGACGGTGTTTTCGGCAAGCTGGCCGA
>DATMBT010000487.1:0-6455 GCA_035559475.1 Gemmatimonadaceae bacterium | reverse complement strand
GAGGCCGCTTTCCTCCACGCGCGCGAGTTCGCGATGCCGCCAGTCCGCGAACCAGCGGTCATCGAGGGCTGCCTGGTTCGCCACGGTCAGCATGTACGTCTCCGACGAGGTCTTGTCGTCGCTGCAGACGACTCGTCAGGCACGAGCCTGGGGAACCCACCAAACCACAAGGAGAGCTCACGCGCGCGCTGGTAGCGTGTTCGCGCGGTATCATCCTTCGCAGCCGGGATTACCGGCGAGAGCACCTCATCCTCCCAGGCGGCCATGCCATCCTTCAGCACGAGTGCGTCGCGGATTCCGCGCACCCGCAGGAGCACCCACGCCTGTGCCGCGTGTGCCCCACCATCGGAGTACAGCACCAGGCGCTGGCCCGGCTGAACCTTGACGGTGTCGAGGGCTCGCAGGGACACGGGAACGGCACCCGGTATCACGTACGTCGATGTATCGAGGCCTTCACGCAGGTCGAAGATCCGCACGCCAGGCTGTCGGGACTTGATGAGTTCAGCCAGGTCGAGCGCATCGATGTGATCGGCCTCGCTCGCGATTTGCTCCGCGATGGCGTCCGCGCGCGTTGCCGGTAACGCGCCACGCGCATCCGCGAGCGCAAACGTCGCAGCGAGCGTGAGCGCGATCGATTCCGGGGTTGTCGGCTTCCACGCGGGTCGGGCACTATCGCGCGCGTCCATCAGGCGACCAACGACCATCGCCAGTACGCCGGCAATGGTGAGCAGCACGACGACCACACCAATCGGAGCGCCGAGGTCGGTCGCGATGGTTGCGCCTTCACGGGGTGCGTCGGCGACGGCGATGCCGACGACCGGCCAGGCCACGGGGGTGAGCGCAGTCCCCGCGAACAACCCCCCAACCGCGGCGAGACCGTCACGCCGTCCGCTGGCCGCTGCTACACACGCGGTGCCCGGGCAGAGCGCGGCCAAGGCAAAACCACCGCCGAAGATCACGGCGCCAAGCGCCTGCGCTGGAAGGTCGGTCGGGGGCATCGCGATTGAGGAAGGATCAATCCATCCCATCGAACTCGCCCAGACGACGCCGAGCATCGCGGTGATGATCGCGCCGAACATCACTCGAACGACGGTGAAATCGCGACCGAGCAGTTGTCCGGCGATGACGCGTGGATCGCCAAGCCCTGCCCGTTCCAGGATGACGCCAAAGGCGATGCCGACGGGAATTGCCGTGACCGCGGGATGCAGCGAGTCGAGGTTCATGAGGCACCTTCCAGTCGCGCATCGCGCGAGAGCAGGGTGACGGCGATCGCGGTACCGAACGCCAGCGGGATGAAAAGCCATGCACCTGTGGAGAGGAGCGCCCCTCCGGAGAGCGCCAGTCCACTGGTGCAGCCATACGCGAGCCGCGCGCCCAGTCCCATGAGGGCACCACCGGCCACGGCCCTCGTCAGGCGGCCGGGCGCGCGGTCATTCCGTGCGGCGCGCCAGCGGCCGGCGACACGCGCAGAAACGAGTGCGCCCAGGATGACGCCTAACAGCTCGAGCACGATCCAATCGTTCCATGGAGTGAAAGTGACGGCGAGTCGGTCAAGCAATGCCGGCTGTGACTCGATCGTGCCCGGGGAGATCGCCGCCGCAACGGGCCCCGCGGTCGCGGCAAAGGCGCCTGACGCGCCAATACCGCGTCCAGCCACGACAAACGATGCGAGCAGCACGAACCCGAGCGCGATCCCAGCGATCGTCGCGTCGGCGTACGGCCGCGGCTTGTTCACTTCTTCTCCGGCGGCTTCGACGCCGTGGCGTTTTCCAGCGGCAGCTTGCGCCTTTCCCAGTCGTCCATCGATCCGTCGTAGAGCCGGATAGGGTGGCCCAGGAGCCTGGCGCTGAACAACACGACCGTTGCCTGCTGCCCGATGTGGCAATACGCAGCCACCGTGTCACCGGGCTGTACGCCGACCGCGGCAAAGCGGCGACGCAGTTCTTCCGTGGACAGGAACGTCAGCGAGTCGTCGCCGAGCGAGTTGAAGGGAAGGTTTTTCGCCCCCGGGATGTGGCCGGCCTCGTGGCGGCGACCCTGCATTTCCATGCCGGGACCTTCGTAGAACATCGGCGTGCGTCCATCAATGAGCTTCACGCCCGGCGACTTGTTATGCGCCTGCACCCAGCGATAGTCCACGACGATCGACCGATCCTGCGCGACCGTCAGTCGTCCCGGTGTGGCAGCTGCTGGTTCCGCCGTCGTGAGTGGAAGGCCCGCCCGCTTCCAGGCGCGAGTACCACCGTCGAGGAGACGGGTCTGCTTCCCGAGCCCGGCGGCCTGCAGTGTGAAGACCACGCGGGTCGAGGGGGACATCCAGTCTTCGCCGAATACGACAACGACCTTGCTGTTGTCGCCGATGCCGAGTCGCTCGAGCCGTTGGCGGAGTGAAGCCTCGTCAGGCAGCTCGAGGGCAAGCGTGCCTTCCTTCGTTTCTTCGGCGACGTCGCGCAATTCCACGAAGCGCGCGCCAGCGATGTGACCGGCGTTGTAGTCTTCGCGCGGCCCGACGTGCAGGAGAACGAGCCGGGGGTCGCGCAGCTCCGACGAGAGCTGCGCCGGTGTGACGAGCAGTGATGGTCCGCTCTGCGCTGCCACAGGCGTCGCGAGGCAGCTGGCGTAAAACAGAAGATGGCGAAGTCGTGGCATGAGGGCTCCGGTTGTTGGATCGTGACCCAACTTCGCCGGAGACCCGTCGCGCGTGGTGACCGTGCGGTGCGCGAGTTGTGTAGAAGTGGTGCGCGCCTACGGCTCGAACCGGTACCCGATCTTGAAGACCGTGACGATATGCCGCGGATTCGCCGGGTCGTCTTCCAGCCGGCGCCGTAACTCGGCGACATGTGAATCCACCGTGCGGGACAATACGAGCGGGCCGTAGCCCCAGACTTCGCGCAGCAGCTCCATGCGGGTCGCCACGCGCCCTTCACGGCGAATGAGGGAGAGCAGCAGGTCGAACGCCTTGGGTGATAGTTGGATGATGTCTCCACGACGCGAGACAGAACGCGCCGCCGGATCAACCATGACGTCTCCGAACGTCAACGCGCCGGCTTTCTGGTCGGCGACGGGGCGGGTCGAGCGACGCAGCAGCGCATGCACCCGTTCCAGCAACTCGACGAGACTGAACGGCTTGGTGACGTACTGGTCAGCGTCGAGCCGGAAGCCCCTGATCTTGTCCTGCTCCTCGCCGCGTGCCGACAGGATGAGCACCGGGATGTCGTGACCGTTTCCGCGGATTCCGCGCAGCACTTCGAAGCCGTCCAGCCCCGGCAACATCAGGTCGAGGATGACCAGGTCCGGCCGCCACGAACGCACGGTGGGCAAGGCTTCACGGCCGTCTTCGACCGTGCGCACGTCGAGTCCTTCCTGCTTCAGGTTGTGCGCGAGCAGGGAGGCCAGGTCGCGTTGGTCCTCGACCACGAGCACGCGTTTCACGAGCCCTCTCCCCCGTCAGGCAGTTCGACGATGAACCGCGCGCCGCCGGCTGGCGACGATTCGACCCAGGCTCGTCCACCATGCTCCTGCGCGATTTCACGGACAATCGTCAGGCCGATACCGCTGCCGCCCGCCGCCCGGGTGCGCGCTACGCCGCCCCGTTCGAACGGCTTCCATATGCGCTCGCGTTCCGACGCAGGGACGCCGGGCCCGTTGTCGTCCACGCGAAGGCGTGCGCCGCCGCCAGGCATCGCGCTTACGTCGACGCGCACCTCTGTGCCATCGCCACCATACTTCATCGCGTTGTCGAGGAGGTTGAGCAGGATCTGTCTCAGGCCGGCGCGCTGCAACCGGGCGCGAACTGAGGGTGCGCCTTCGAGCGTTACCGTCATGCCGTGTGGTGCCGCGAGCGGGGCAAACTCCTCGATGACTGATCGCGCTTCCTGCGCGACATCGAGTCCTACGCGCGGTGCATCGTCGGCGCGGGTGCCTCGCGTGAATCGCAAGACACCTTCCACCAGGTGCTGCAGGCGTAATGCCTCACGATCCGCGACCTGCAACGCCTGCGCCCGCATGGCGGGGTCTTCACCACGACCGAGTTTGAGCGTGTCGAGCACGAGTCGTATCTGCGACAGCGGCGTCCGCAACTCGTGCGACACGTTGGCAACGAATCCCGCGCGCTCGGCGGCGAAGCGTACCTCGCGTCGAAGCTGTACCGCCGCCAGCATCGTAAGCCCAATCGCGAGCACCAGGATCACCAGCAGGATTGGCACGCGCGACTCCGGGACACCGCCAATCAGGATGGCTTCAGCCATCTCGGGCTTGAGTTGCGCACGGATCTTCAGCCCGGCGTAACTCACGGGCAGTTCCACCTTGCCGCCGAGGTCAAAGCGGCCCTTGTCCTCGGACCGAAAGAGCGGCGTGCCGATGGCGTCGGTGACTTCGACGTCCAGCACGTCCGTGTTTGGACGACCAGCCACCACCGACGCAGGAAGCAGGTCGCTCGCCGCCAGGACTGACGAGAAGATCGAATCGACGCTCGCTGGTGGATACTCGAACGCATACACGACCGTGTCGCCCCAGGTCGTCGGCATCGAACGCACTCCCAGGAATCGCAGCTCGTCGTTCCGACGCTCGATGACGACGTGATAGCCCCAGTTGGTCGCCGGCCCGCGCGCCACGTTGCTCAGCAGCCCGTTCAGCCATCGCAACTCGTCAGGCGGCACGTCGAATGCCGGCACGTGGATCGCGCGGGAATCATTCGGGTCTGCGAGCCAACCCGTGACTTTTGGTCCAGCGAGATTGAGTCCGACCGATAACGTGTCGCTTCCCAGCGTAAAGGCGAGGTAACGCAGCGGCATGGGCCCGTGATCCGGACGGTGGCAATTGCACTCCATGTCCATCGGGATGAAGTGGCCCATCTCGCGGGCATCCGGGATTTGCGGATTCGGGTGCAGGCCGTCGCCGTGATTGACGGCGCCGAGGAGTTCGTCAACTGATTCGCGAAGGTTGGCGGAGAGATGCTGGCCGTAACTCCAGGCCGCGAAGGTGGAGTAGTCACGCAATGCGCGCTCGACGACGGACCAGTTGGAGCGCTGAAGCCGGTACGTCTGCACCAGGACGATGAGGGCGCACGCCAGTCCGCCCACCAGCATGATCTGCAGCCAGAGCGTGGCGGGGCGGGAACGTCGGGTCAGGGCCATGAACAGGAATACTGGTGACAGCCGTGTGACCGCGGCGAGGGAAAGTTGTGCAGGAGTTTCGCCGAAACCGGGTGACGGGGCGGGGCGGCGAGCCGGTTGACAGACCGGGACGCGGTGTTAGTCTATTGGCAAGATGTCAATGTATTGACATTCTGCCAACCAATTGGCACACACTTCTGTCAGAATGAACATGGCGAATCCACTGGGCGACCTCGGCCGGCGCGAACGACAGATCATGGACGTCCTCTACCAGCAGGGACGCGCCACCGCCGAAGAGGTGCGTGAAGCGCTGCCCGATCCGCCGAGCAATTCCGCGGTGCGCGGAATGCTGCGCCTGCTGGAGTCGAAGGGATATGTGACACACGACTGGGATGGACCCCGTCATGCCTACCGACCCACCGCGGACGCCGCGCACGTCCAGAAATCCGCGGCTCGGCACCTGCTGCAGACGTTCTTCAACAATTCCATGGAATCGGCCGTCGCCGCGATGCTGGGCGCTGCCGATCGTTCGCTCACCACCGACGAGCTCGATCGTTTGTCGCAGCTCATCGACCAGGCACGCCGAAAGAAGGGGGGACGCAAATGAGTAACGCCATCGACCTGCTGGTTCGCGTGAGCCTGTTGCTCGGCACTGCGTTCCTCGCCGCGATGGTGCTCCATCGGCGCTCAGCGTCCGTGAGGCACCTCGTCTGGTCGGCTTCGCTGGGTGGATCACTCGTCCTGGCCGTCGTTGTTCCGTGGTCGCCAAGGATGGACGTGACCCTGAAGTGGTGGCGCGTTGCCCGGACGCCGGCCGTGGTTACCGCCCCGACCCTGGCGACAACGAGTGACGGTCTTGAAGGATCCGAGCCAGCACCGATGCAGACAGTCGTCAACGACGATGCCGAAGGCACCGAGGGCTCGATTACCACCCTGCGTGATCGCACGGTGCCGTCCTGGCTCACGCTGTGGCTGACAGGAACGACGCTGGTGCTGCTCTGGGGGGTGTGGGGCAGGATCGGCCTGGCGCGGATCGTGGGTCGCGCGCGTCGCGTCACCCGTGGTCCGTGGGTGAGTGTCGTGAACGTCACCGCTTCATCGTTAGGTGTCCGGCGACACGTGGCGGTCTTCGCGAGCAAGGAGGTTGGCGCGCCGATGACCTGGGGCGCACGCCACCCTGTTCTGGTTGTGCCGACGGAGTCGGACGCCTGGACCGTGGACCTGCGCCGCGCGGTGGCCGCGCACGAACTGGCACACGTGGCGCGGAATGACTACGCCATGCAGTTGATGGTGCTGGTTGCCTGCGCTGTCTATTGGTTCCATCCACTCGCGTGGATGATC
>DATMBT010000486.1:0-2369 GCA_035559475.1 Gemmatimonadaceae bacterium | reverse complement strand
GGACGTCGACATCCTCACGCTCGGCCAATACCTGCGTCCGTCCAACGATCACCTCCCGATGGACCGTTATTACACGCCCGACGAATTCGCCGCGCTGCGGAAGGAAGGACTGGCGATGGGATTCCGGCACGTCGAGTCCGGACCCCTGGTTCGGTCGAGCTACCACGCCTGGGAGCAGGTCCAGGCCGCTGGCGTCGCCTGACGAGTCCAGCAATCTGAAATCTGAAATCTGAACTCTGCATTCTGCATTCTGCATTCTGCATTCCAATGGCTCAGACCAAAGTGAGACGAAAAACGGAGCCTGGTGCCGCCGACGACACCACGCCTGAACAGAGGCTGGAACTCCTCCGTTCCATGCTCCTCCAGCGCCGGTTCGAGGAACGGTGCGCCGAGGCGTATGCGTTAGGCCGGATCGGCGGTTTCTGCCATTTGTATATCGGGCAGGAGGCCGTCGGTGCCGGCGCGATCTCGGCGCTGCGCGACGACGACTACATCATCACGACCTACCGGGATCACGGGCAGGCGCTCGCGCGGGGCCTCTCGCCGCGCTCGATCATGGCCGAACTGTTCGGCCGGTCCGATGGATCAGCGCGTGGAAAGGGTGGCTCGATGCACCTCTTCGACCGCAGCCTGAACTTCCTCGGCGGGCACGGGATCGTCGGTGGACACGTGCCACTCGCTGCCGGCGTCGGCTTCGCCATCAAGTATCGCGGCGCCGACCAGGTCTGCCTCTGCTTCATGGGCGAGTCGGTCGTGAACACCGGCGCATTTCACGAGGCGCTCAACATGGCCTCGTTATGGAAGCTGCCCGTGGTCTTCATGATCGAGAACAACCGTTATGGCATGGGGACCGCCCTCGAGCGGGCGTCGTCGATCCACGACATCTACATGCGCGCCGCCTCGTACGACATGCCGCGCGCCTACGTCGATGGACAGGACGTGCTGACCGTGCGTGCCGCGACCAGCGAGGCAGTCCGTCGGGCCCGCACGGAGTCGATGCCGACACTGCTCGAGGTGCGAACGTACCGCTTCATGGGACACTCGATGTCCGACGCGGTCTCCGGCACCTACCGCACGAAGGCCGAGCTGGAGGAATACATGAAACGCGACCCCATCATGGTCCTCCGGATGCAGATGCAGGAATCGGGCGAGATCGACGACGCCGGGATGGCCAAACTCGATGAAGACATCAAGGCGATCGTGCAGGATGCGTGGGACTTCGCCGAAGCCAGCCCCGAACCGCCGCTCGAGAGCTTGTACGAGCACGTGATGGTGGAAACGACAACCTGAGGGTTGGGGGTTGGGGGTCGCCGGTTGCGTGAACCGACTGCGAGCACCCGTGAACGCCCGACCCCCAACCCACGACCCCCGACCCACGAAATGCCTGTTGTCACATATCGAGACGCCCTGAACCAGGCCCTCCGCGAAGAAATGCAGAGGGACGACCGCGTCTTCCTCATGGGCGAGGAAGTCGGCGTGTACCAGGGCGCGTACAAGGTGTCCAAGGGGCTCCTGCAGGAGTTCGGTGAGATGCGCGTCGTTGACACGCCTATCACGGAGCTCGGGTTCGCGGGCATTGGAGTGGGCGCCGCCATGGTCGGCCTGCGTCCCGTCATCGAGTTCATGACGTGGAACTTCGCGTTGCTCGCCATTGACCAGGTGGTGAACGCGGCCGCAAAGATGCTCTACATGTCGGGCGGGCAGTTCAACATCCCGATCGTGTTCCGCGGGCCTAACGGGGCTGCCCTGCAGTTGTCGGCGCAGCACTCGCAGGCGTTCGAGTCCTGGCTGGCCCACATCCCGGGCCTCAAGGTCGTTTCACCCGGCACGCCGCATGACGCCAAGGGGCTGCTCAAGAGCGCCATTCGCGACGACAACCCGGTGATCTTCTTCGAAGGCGAGATGCTCTACAACATCAAGGGCGACGTGCCTGACGAGGAGTACGTCATCCCGATCGGCAAGGCGGAGCAGAAGCGCGAGGGTGATCACTGCACGATCGTCACCTACGGCAAGTCCATCCACCTGGCCACCCAGGCGGCCGATCAGCTGGCAAAGGAAGACATCCGCGTCGACGTGATCGACCTCCGGACGGTGCGACCCATGGACGTGGAGGCGATTATCACATCGGTGCGGAAGACCAATCGCGCCGTCGTCCTCGAGGAAGGCTGGGAAGTGGCCGGTATCGGGGCGCAGATCGTGGACTATATCCAGCGCGACTGCTTCGACGACCTCGACGCACCGGTGGTGCGCGTTCACCAGGTGGACGTGCCAATGCCTTACGCGAAAAACCTCGAGCGTGCCGCGAAGCCGGATGTGCCAAAAACAATCGCTGCGGTGAAGAAAGTGATGTACCTCGAACCCTAGGCCAG
>DATMBT010000485.1:0-5220 GCA_035559475.1 Gemmatimonadaceae bacterium | reverse complement strand
AGCCGTATTCGCGCCTCGCGTGGACCAATGACGAAGGTGGCGAAGGCGGGTCGGTCACAACGGTGACCTTCGAGGAAAAGGGCGGCAAGACGCTGGTGGTCCTGCGCGAGACTTATCCTTCGAAGGAAGCGCTCGACGCTGCCGGCACCGGAGCAGCTGAGGCAATGGTCGAGACGTTCGATCAGCTGGACGAGCTTCTCGTCGCCCTGGGTGAGAGCTCGGGACAGTAACAAGTTCGTGGATCTCTCCGTAGGTCTCCGATAGTCCCGGCTCACACGAACCGGGGCTATCGGGTCGCCATCCAGATGCCCGCAAAAGATGTCGGGACGGCGGCTGTATTCACTCACTGGGTCCTACCTCAAGACCTCGGAGCACGGCGTGTCACATCTTGTACCGTCGGCGGTGGACTTCCGGCTGGCGATCCGCATGCTCGCGAAGTACCCGGTCCTGTCTGGCGTGTCGGTGATCGGCATGGCGGTCGCGATCGCGATCGGCGCGAGCGTCTTCGGTTTTGTTGCCGCTGTGCTGGATCCGACGATGCCGCTCGAGGGGGGCGATCGCATCGTCGCCGTGCAGACCAACCGTGCCGACGTGCCCGGCAACATCGACCGGCACGTGCTGCACGACTTCGTCGCGTGGCGCACCGAATTGACGAGGATTCGAGATCTCGGAGCGTACCAGCTAACCGACCGAAACCTGATCGTCGCGAATCAGGTGACGGGCGTCATCCCGGTGGCCGAGATGTCCGCGTCGGGATTCCGCGTGGGACGCGCGAGGCCGGTGCTCGGACGCCCACTCGTAGACGACGACGAACGTGTGGACCGGCCGCCGGTGCTCGTGATCGGACACCGTGAGTGGCAGCGTCACTTCGCCGGCGATCCGAACATCATCGGCCAGATCGTGCACCTGGGCGAGACGGCGTTCACCGTGGTCGGCGTCATGGCCGATGACTTCCGCTTCCCGTATAACCACGGCTTCTGGATTCCATTTCGGATGGATGCCTCGAAGTACGAGTTTGGCGCTGGACCTCCGATTCAGGTGTTCGGTCGCCTCGCGGATGAGGTCACGCTCGAAGAAGCGCAGGTGCAAGTCGCGACGATCGGGCGTCGAACGGCCGCTACCTACGCTCGGACGCACGAGCACCGCAGACCGACGATCCTGCCGTTCGCGCGCTCGGCGGGATTGACGGCGATCGATGCCGACGACGCGTGGATGCTGTACATGCTCCAGCTCGTCGCAAGTCTTCTGCTCACGGTGGTCGCCGCGAACGTCGCAGCGCTCGTGTATGCGCGAACGGCGACGCGCAGCGCCGAGATTGCCGTTCGTACGGCACTGGGGGCGAGCCGAGCACGCGTGATCGCACAGCTGTTCATCGAAGCGCTCGTTCTTACGGCCGCCGCAGCGGCAGTCGGCTTGTCGCTCGCCGCATTCGCGCTCCGCTTCCTGGCAGAACGGCTGATGGAGGGTTCGCTGGGCTTCCCGTTCTGGTTCGACCTCGGGCTGTCTCCCGCGCTGATCGTCTACGTCGGCGTCCTGGCGCTCGCCGGAGGAACGGTCGTGGGAGTGCTGCCTGCGCTGAAGGCGACGGGGCGGCGTTCGTACAGCAGTCTGCAGCAACTCGCGGCGCGCGGTGCGGGCATGAGACTCGGTCCGACGTGGACCGCGCTGATCGTTGCGCAGGTCGCGATCAGCGTCGCCATCCTGCCGGCATCGATCCATCACGCGAGCGCTCTCCTGCAGGCCGGCGTTCGCGATCCCGGTTATCCGGCCACGGAATTCCTTCGCGCACGTATCGCGCTCGATCGCGAAGAGGCTCCGACCCGCGCCGACTCCGCTGCTTACAGGACGCGGTTCGACGCGCGCTTTGCGAACGCAGTCGACGCGCTGTTGCAGCGCCTCGTTTCGGAGCCCGGCGTCAGCGCGTCGGTCGTGAGCGGCTATCCAGGAAAGGAGCCGAAGTGGAGGTTCGAGGTCGAAGGTGGGGGAGCCATCGGAAGCACCGCCGCCGACTCGTCAGGTGAGAAGAGCGTGGTGCACGCGACCGTCACGTCGGCAAGCGTCGGGCTGTTCGATCTGTTCGACGCACCGATCGTGGCCGGCCGCGGGTTCAGCGATGCCGATGCAGTCAAGGAATCGACTGCCATCATCGTGGATACCGCCTTCGCCGCGCGCATCGGCCGTGGCAACATCCTCGGACGGCGCATACGCAAGGCGACGGCGGGCGGCGACGAAGGCAGCCGCGCGCCATGGCTGGAGATCGTCGGCGTTGTCGCAGATCCTCCTTCGACGAGTGTGGACCCGGACGACCGCTTTCTCCCAAACGTTTATGGCGCCGCAACGCCGAGCAGACTTCGTTCGGATGGCGCTCAGGCGACGTCGATCCAGCTTCGAATCCGCGCTCGGAGCGGACTCACGCCAGCCTTCACGCGTCGGCTGCGCGACCTGATGGTAGCGATCGATCCCGGGTTCCAGCTGCGCGACCTGCAGACCGATGAAACGGTGTTGAGCTCGGAGGTGCGAACGCTCCGAATAGGTGCGCTCGCGGTGGCTGGCGCAACGCTGAGCGTGCTGCTCCTTTGCGCCGCGGGCATTTACGCGATGCTGTCGTTCACTGTCGCGCAACAGCGTCGCGAGATCGGCATCCGTGTCGCGCTTGGAGCCAATTCCCGCCGCATCATGGGCAGCGTGTTCGCGCGTGCCAGCGCGCAGCTCGGGACGGGCGTCGCGTTAGGGCTGATCCTGGCGCTCGCGTTCGAAAGGTTCACCAGGGGAATGGTCATGGGCGGTCCGAATGTCGATGGTGCAGGATTGCGAGGGCCGATCGTTCTCCTGCCCATGGTCGCGGCGATCGCGATGGGGGTCGGGCTACTCGCCGCACTCGGCCCGGCGCGACGCGGGCTGGCGGTGCAACCTGTGGAGGCGTTGCGCGGCGACTGACGCACCGTCAGGCTGCGCCGGATAGTGCCGCGCGAGAAACGCCCTGATGCGGTAATCGGCGTGAACTCCTCACTGCACGATCGAGGAAACTCGCGCCTGGCGCTCGTCGATCTCCATGCGCGCGAGAAAGTACACTGCGTTTAGTCCCAGCAGCAGCACCGTGAGCCACGCCACCGGAGAATGGCTCAGCCCCCACGGATTTCCCGCCCCGTCGACGACCTTGGAGGGAACGATGTCCTTGGTCTGATTGATCGCGGTATGCATCAGCACCGCCAGCAAGAGACTTCCGCGGGTATGCCAGTACAGCCAGGCCATCGCTACGGACAATGCGGTGACTTGGAGGATGTAGACCGGCAGGGACTGCCCCGACTGGTCCATGCCGGGAATGAAGAAGACGGGTAGGTGCCAGCCTGCCCAGACGAGACCAAGCAGCACGCTCGCTCCTGCTTTTCCCAGCCGGTCCGTGAGGCGCGGCAGCGCGTATCCGCGCCAGCCGATCTCTTCACCGAGGGGACCGCCGAAGATGGCGGCAACGATGGCGGTGACGACGATCCCGATACTGTAGCCCGAGCCGAACGTGGGCCAGCCACCCGTAGCCATGCGGTACATCAGCGCCACAGCAATCTTGATGGCAGCCATGTAGAGGAGCGCGAACGCATACCATCGCAGGCCGACACGCCATTCCCCGAGGCGTGAAAGCAGCGCCTTCACTCCCGCCTTCCCCTCCTGCCTTGCCGTCAGAAGGACGGCCACCGCCGAGGGGGCAAAAGCGCCGATGATCATGAGCGGCCACCGAGCACCCGCCGGTACGATAAAACCGGCGGCGGTGAAGCAGGACCAGGTGGCTGCAAAGGTGAGCGCGAAGAAGGCCGCCACCGACATTCCGCCGTCAGACTTTTCCATGCGGTCTGAACGAGTTCGGGTACGGATTGGTTTCACCCCTTCACGACACTCCGGCCGCGATGAGGAACGCGGGCACTGGGATCTGTCTGCCTAACGGACAGCGTCCAGCTGCGGTGGAACCAATGATCGCGCCGTGGACACGAGCGGTGCGAGTACCTCGGCGCGTTCCATCACTCCGCCGACTGCTGCAACGTACGTTAGGCGCCACGCAGGAGCGGCGCGCGGCAAAGCTCGATGGCGGGCCGAGTATCACCACTCCGCGAACGTCTGCGCCGGACAATACGAAGCCCCCAGGTTGCAGTTACGTGTTCCCGGCGCGCGACGGCCCAGCACCGAATTGAGCGCCCCCCAGTCGTGGAAGTGCATGTGGTAGATCTGCCCCGTGGTCAGCTTCGCCTGGTGAGGACTCTGTGGCCACATCACGTTCAGTGGATCGGTGGCGTGAATGAGCGAGAGCGTATGGCCGACTTCGTGCGCCATCACGAATTGGTACCCTTCCGCGAACGTCAGCGGATGCGTCGCGTGCATCCGGATGACACGCGCATCGCACGCGAAGGGCGATGGGTTCGTCGTGTAGAACACGTTGATCGCTGTTGGATCGTAGTACGGCTGCGTGGACTGTCCACAATTGAATGAGAAACCCGGTGCGCTGTCGATCCGCACCTGACCGACGCGAAGGCCAGTCATCTGGTTCCGCCACTGCCAATCGAGCCACTGCAAATCGTGTCGAGCACGGACGGCGGTGGTATCGAAATCGGTCGTAAGCCAGATGACGAAGGGTACCTGGATTGGCGCCTTGAACTCGACGCGAACCGTGTCGACGAGATCCGTCCACGGTCTTATGATCGCCACGGGGGGATGCCCCACCGTGAACGCAGTGATCTCTTCCCACGTGCCTTCACTCGAGCGCGGGAGGAGCTGCAGAATCGTATCGGGCCACGTGAGCGTGTACGTACGCACGACCTCATCGGTGCGCACCAACAATCCGATGTTCCCGGCCGTCGCGCCCGTGATCACGATGCGTTCGGCGACGTCGAGCGAGATGGCGTGCGCGGTCACACGTTGCTCAGCGACGTCTGGCGCATCGGCGAGACTCACGGTGAGATGCTGCGGTCCGGTGGTTAGGCCGAGCAACCACACGACGTAAGCGTATCCGCGATCATTCGTCGTGACGCTTGTGTCTGACACCGACCCGCCTCCATCGACGATCGAGAACCGTACCTGGCGTCGTGCGGAGACGGCTCGCGAGGACGAATCGACAAGCTGCACGCCGATGGGATAGGGGAGCTGATCGCCGACAAAGGCGCGCTGGCCACTCCCAATGACATTGAATCCCGCCACCACCATGCTTGTGGGCGCGCCAGGTGAGCCACACGAGCA
>DATMBT010000484.1:0-3005 GCA_035559475.1 Gemmatimonadaceae bacterium | reverse complement strand
ACACCGACATGACTTCGCCAATGTGGTCCCGTCGCCTCGCGCCCCTGGGCCTGCTGGTGAGCGCACTGCTGGCCGGGCCGGCCCTGCCGGCGCAGGTAGCCGGGCGCCCCGCGACCGCTGAAGTGGCCCGCGAGCCGCTCGACACCGCCGCGATCCTGGCGAGCGCGCGGCCCGAAATCGACGCGGCAAACGTCGCGTGGCTCCCAGGCATGCAGCGACACGACGCCGGCGTTATCGCAGCGGCGTACGCGGACAGCGGCCTGTTCATCGCGGGTGACGGGACGGTGACCCGGGGTCGGGCCGCGGTCGCCCGCATGTACGCCGCGCGCTTTACGCGCCTGCGGCCGATCCGCGCCGGCGCCGTGGTGCAGGATGGACTGAGGGTCCTCGGGCCGACGCGGATCGCGGAGTGGGGCCACGGCTGGCTCGAACTGGCGCCCGAGCGCGACGGGGCTCCCCCCGGACGCAGCGAAGGGACGTACCTGACGGTCTGGCAGCGCGAGGCTGACGGGCATTGGCGGATCGTCCGCAATCTGGCATTCTGACGCGCCGCGACTCGCGTACGGCCTAACGACTCGGAACGTGGACGTTAGGCAACAGAACTTCCATGACTGCGGCCCCGTACATGCGCGCGGATCAAACGCGCGGCGGCCGCAACCAGGTCAGCGTTGTCCCTGGCCGGCTTACCGTCAGGCAGCAATGTGACGTCTTCCAGCCCGGTGCGGATGCCATGTCCTCTCTCGAGCCCACGTCGATTGACTGCCCAACACGCTATGCCATATCCGTGGTGAACCTGCTCCAGCGAGATACCCGCGGACGCAACGATGTCTTCCATCCTGGCCGCGTGCTGAACAGCCGCGTCAGGATCGGCGTCAAGCGGCTCGATAAGGACGCGGCGACATCGGCCTGCCAGGCCGGAACGCACGAAGGCTCGCGCACCTTCAATGCTCAGCAATCCAGCCTCGATACCGACGCCTCGCGAGAGCAGTAATTCACAAAGTTCGACAATTCCCGGCTCGTCCTGATTTGCGGTAACCAGGTCGGGCATGTCCTCCCAGGCCTCGACGACCCTGAAACGCTCTCCTGGATCGCCCACAATCGCCGCTGACGTCGTCAGGGAAATCGGAGTTCCAGGACAGAGCGCCCGGATTGCACGCAGCACCCTGGCGCAAGCGGTTCCGTCGAGCGTCTCCCGACCAGCATCGTCGATTGCGTGGACATGCACCGATTGCGCACCAGCGTCCACGGCCGAGCGAGCCGCTTCAGCGATAGCAGCCGGGTTGCGCGGTGCGGCCGGGTGAATCCGGTCGCCATTCAGGGCAGCCTGCAGGAAGATGGTCGTCGGCATTATCTCCGGTGCAACGAGCAGCGCTCGACCCGAGCTTATCGTTCCTGAATGAACGTTCCGTCGCGAAGGTCCTGAACCGCCTGGCGCAGCTCGGCCTCGGTGTTCATCACGATCGGACCGTACCAGGCCACGGGTTCCTTCAGCGGCTGACCGGAGACGAGCAGGAAGCGGATCCCTTCCTCGCCCGCCCGCACGGTGACCTCGTCGCCGGCGTCGAAGAGCACAAGCGAACGATTGCCGGTCATCTCGCGAGCGACGGTCTCCACCGGTCCGCTCTTTTCCGTGAGCACGCCGAACGGTTTCGACGCATCGCGGAACGTGCCTGATCCCTCGAAGATGTAGGCAAACGCGTGACGGCGCGTGTCCGCCGGGAACGAACGCTTCACGTTCGGCGGCACCCAGATGTCGAGGTAATACGGATCGGCCGCAATGCCGTCTACCGGACCGCGGGTTCCCCAGAATTCACCACACACGACGCGCACGCGCGTCCCGTCATCTTCGACAACTTCCGGGATGTGCGCCGACTCGATGTCCTGGTACCGTGGCTTCGTCATCTTGAGCGACGACGGCAGGTTGGCCCAGAGCTGGAAGCCATGCATGCGACCCTTGTCATCCCCGCGCGGCATTTCCTGGTGCATGATCCCGCTGCCGGCAGTCATCCACTGCACGTCGCCGGCGCCTAACGCGCCGCTGTTGCCGAGGCTGTCGCCGTGCTCCACGGTGCCGGTGAGCACGTACGTGATGGTCTCGATGCCCCGGTGCGGATGCCACGGGAAGCCCGCGAGGTAATCGGCGGGACGTTCGTTGCGGAAATCGTCGAACAGGAGGAACGGATCGAATTCATCGGTCTTCCCGAAGCCGAACGCGCGGCGGAGCTTCACGCCCGCACCTTCAATGGCCGGCTGGGATTCGATGATCTGTTTTACGGGCCGGATCGACATTACTCACTCTCTTTGAAACGATTCACGATTCACGATTCACCTTTGAGCTTGTCCAACGCCGAGCTGACGGAAGAAGGCACCAGCAGATTGTCCGAAATCCCCGCGATTTCCTCCGCGTCACGCCACGCGCGCTCCAGTTCCTCGAGTTCGCCCTGCATCGCGCGACGTTCGGCTTCTTCATGAAGCGCCATCTCGAGCGCCAGGCGCTGGGGAACAGGAAGGGAGAAGAGGCCGTGTTTTGTGCTGTACCCCCACTCTTTCGCAGCCCACCAGGCCTTCTGCGCTGGCCGATAAGGAACGGTGTGTTTCCCTGACCCGGCCAGCCGCCTCACGAACTCGTCAGCGCTCCCAACGCGTTCGATTTCCTCCACTGCCGCGGCAACCTCTGTTCGATTGCCACCATAACGATTGACCTTCGGCAGGATGATGGAGGCGATGCGCTCCGCCTCGCGCCCCACGAAACGATCGCTCCCATTCTTGAAGCGGAGGTGAAGCGCCAGCTCACCATCTTCGTTACGCGAAAGCGATGTCTCGGCCAGGTGCCGCCGGCGGACATGTACGACTCCGTTGCGATCGGTGGGGATCTTTGCCACCACTTCTTCCGGATTCCCGCGGACCAATGCCTTGCCGGAATTCGCGAACACCCACGCCATGCCCCCGACGCCAATTCCTGCTGCAGTAATGCCGGCGACGACGGCACCGAGGGCGGCGATCCC
>DATMBT010000483.1:0-3744 GCA_035559475.1 Gemmatimonadaceae bacterium | reverse complement strand
TTTTGAAGGCCGCGATGTTTGTCGCGCTTGTTGGCGCGGTGCTCTACCTGGTCATCCGCATCGTCAGTCCGGGAACGGCGCAGCGGCTCAGGGAGCGGTGGTCGGGAAGCGGAATGTAATCGACGCGATTCAGCTGGCCGGACGGAGGGAAGATGGAGACGGTTTGCTCCCATCTTCCCTCTTTTTTTTTCGGACGTGAGATGGGAGATGGGAGACTTGAGAAACACTGCGAATCCTGATTTCGCGGATTCTGTTGGGAAAGCGGTTCATTTCCAAACAGAATCAGCCGTTATCAAGCGTTAGCAGTTTCTCTCCGATCTCCCATCTCCCATCTCCCATCCCGGTTCAAGCTTCGAGCGCTTCGATTACCGCCCATGCCAGAAGTGGCACCATGATCTCGTGGTGCCCCGTGATCTCGTAGCCCTCGCCACCAGCCAGGACAGGGCGTTGCACCACATTCACGCGTGGACGGTAATGGCGCTGCATGTCCAGGTCGCAGGTCGTGAACCCGACGGGCCGTCCGTCGTTGAGGTTGCGCGCAATGGTCAACGCCTTGAGGAACACCTCCGGCATGATGACCGCGCTGCCGACATTGAGCACCACGCCGCCATCCTGAAGTGACGGCAGCGCCGCCGCCAACCGGCGGAAGTCGCGCAAGCTCGTGTCGCCAATGGCGGCGCCGTCGGCCGTGGGGTGCTGGTGAATGATCTCCGCGCCTAACGCTGCATGCACGGTGGCCGTCACCCCCAACTGGCGCGCTTGCAGCAGCACGGATAGTTCCGGGTGCGCCAGCACCGGCTCGCGCGACAGGGCTGCCGCGACGGCTTCGCCCATCCCCATCTGCTCCCGTTGACCATCGATGAACGCCTCGTTCAACCCGCGGCCCGTTTCATCGGCCATGCCGAACGTGCCATCCTTGAGGCCGGCGGCGACGTCCTCGGAGGTCGCGCCGAAGCGACAGACCTCGTAGTCGTGAATAGCGGCCGAACCATTCATCGCGAGGTGCGTGACGACCTGGCGCCGCATGAGTTCGATGATGACCGGCGAGAGGCCGGTCTTCACGACATGGCCGCCGAGCATCAGCACGACCCCACGGCCGCCACGTGCCGCATTCGCCACGGCACTCACCACACGCCGAAAGTCCTTTGCGACGAGGATGTCCGGGAGCGCGCTGAGGAAAGCCTTGAACGAACGATCCGTGCCCGGCGGATGCGCAAACTCTCCCGCCATCACCTTGTTAGGCCGTCGCGCGATCGGGACGGTTCGCAGGCGCGAGAGGTCGGCCTCAGGAATCACTGGGTGGGGTTGGCGGCGGGTCGGTAATTCGTGAGCTGCAGGCTGATCTCGATGTTCGCCTTCAGGTGCACGCGCATCTGCACCATGATGCGGTCCTTGTCATCAGACAGGTAGATGTGCGCCTTGCCGCCTTCGGAGAAGATCCCCTTGGACTTGATGATCGGCTGGATGACGATCGTGTTGTAGGTGCCGGCCGGCACCTTGATCCTTTCCTTCCGCACCACCTTCACGATCACCGGATTGCGATCGGGCCTGAAGTACCGGTCCAGCTGGTAGGTCTTCCCGACCTCGAGTTCCATCGTGCGCACGAAGAGCAACAGGGCGCCCTCGTCCAGCGGATCCGACACCGACGCCAGTTCCTCACCGCCATTCACCATGTACGTCTTGCGGTCGGGGAAAATCTCGTAGACGCGATTCTTGTCGCTCGGGTCGTCGTCGTTGTCCTGCGTGAACCGCAATGACGTGAACGTGTCCCGATCCACCCAGCTATCCAGCATGTAGCTGGCAGAGAACCACAACGCCTTTCCTTTCAGCTGAAACCGTGTATGGACCGCGGATTTGCCACGCACATCCTCAATCCCGACAATCTCCATGCTGCCGCGCCCGGGGTTGATCTTTCCCCACTTCGCGACGTAGTCCATCCGCTCGCCGACGTTGAACGCGGCTGGTTTCGTGGTTGTCACCACAGGAGTGGTCGTTGTGGAATCCGATTGCGCAGTCGCTACCGGCGATTGCACGAGGGCTACGAGTAACGCCAGCGGGATCACGACGCGACTCACGATGGTTCCGCCAGGCGGAGTTGCGGCCGGCGGGCGCGGGCGGCGCGCCCGAAGCGATACAGTCGAAGGGCGTCGTGCCACGGCCGGATGCGGGAAGGCCGTGGGCGGAGGTCGTAGCGCGGCTGGAGCGCGACGGTCTCGATGCGTCGCGCGTGCGGCGCCATCGCCAGGAGCAGGTCGACGTTCGCTCCCCATCCTTCCCCTTCGATGAGCGGCTTTTCACCCGCGGCACGGACCGCGTCGCGAATCACCGTCACCCGAAACAGGCGGAAGGAGCCAAGCGGATTGCCGACGCCTGGCACCTTCGCGAAGCGGTTCGCGATCCAACGTCCCACGCGTTGCAGTTGGCGAACCGGCTTCGGGAAGCTGGTGTCTGCGGCCGGCTCGCTCACCACGATGTCCGCACCTCCCTCGAACCGCTTGACCAGCTCGGGAACGTGCTCCGGCTGATCCGTGAAGTCACCCTGGAGCAGGATGACCGCGTCGCGGCGCGGGTAGCGACAGCGATTCAAGGCTGTGCGGAGAAGGGCGTCGATAGCCCGTGCATATCCAACGTGCTCACCGCCACCCAGGATGGTGACCGGCAACGCGTCCGCGTACGGCGCGAGGACCTCGGCCGTCGCGTCGCTGCTGCCGTCGTTGTACACGATGAGCTCGTATTCGCGAGGGAAGTCCGCGAACATTTTGCGAATGCGCCAGAGGACCAACCCAACGGTTGGCGCCTCGTTATGGACGGGTATGCAGACGAATAACACCGTGATCTCTGATGGATGTAATCGGCAGAACGTCGCTACCGTTCCCTGCGAAACCTAGGCAACAGACGCTGTCAGGGTATACACCGCTTCGGGCCGCTACGGTTCTAGTCTGACACGAGCCTGCTGGTTGCTGGTAGCAGCTGGTTGCGTTAGCGGAAGCGATTCTGGCGGACGGAGGCGTTCCGAAGCGCCCACCGGCGAAGCACTTGCTGGTAGACACGCGACGTACCCTCGGCCATCGACGCGACGGAGAACATTGCCGCCCGTTCAGGTCCAGCGGAGCCGAGCCGACGGCGTAATTCGCGGTCCGTCACGAGCATCGACGCGGCAGCCGCAAACGCCTGGACGTCGGCTGGGGGGACGAGCAACCCGGTCACGCGGTCCACAATGAGTTCCGGGAGGCCGCCAACGCGAAAGGCGATGGGTGGAACGCGCAGTGCCATCGCGTCGATTACTGCGGTGCCGAGTCCTTCGGACGATGCAGGATGCCAGAGCACGTCCAGTCCCGCCATTGCCGGATGAACCTCATCGACGAATCCCGCTCGAATCGCGGGTATGCCGCCAATGGTGGTCAGCCCAGCTGAAGCCCCGCCGAGCAGGACGAGTCTTGTGGACCGGCGTTGCTCGTCAGGCATCCGGCGTGCGATTTCGTCCAGGAGGCCAATGCCTTTCTCGACCGTCATGGCGCCGACAACGCCACACACCGTCGAATTCAAAGGCCAACCGCACTCACGTCTCCAGTTTCGGGGGTGAGGCGCCAGCGGCGTCGGTACGCCGGAGTGAACGACATCGATGCGTGAAGGATCAACACCTCCGGCGACCAGGGCATCTCGCACGGCGTGTGAAATCGCGATGAACTGCGCGACGCGCGTCCCGTACTTGATGCGGCCCCTGGGGACAATCGCGACTCGACG
>DATMBT010000482.1:0-4431 GCA_035559475.1 Gemmatimonadaceae bacterium | reverse complement strand
CCGGACTGCAGCAGGATGTTGTCCGGCTTGATGTCGCGATGGACCACGCCGCGTTCGTGCGCGTACGCGAGCGCGTGGGCCACTTCGAGCAGGATGCGCCTGGACTCGCCAGGCGACAGCGCGCCCTGCGAGTGCAGACGCACGGCGAGGTTCTCACCGTCCACCAGCGCCATGACGAAGTAGACGATGCCGTCGCGTTCGTCGACGCTGTAAATCGGAACGATGTTCGGGTGACTCAGCTGCGCCGCAGTTTCGGCTTCCCGGAGGAAGCGGGTGCGAATCTCGGCGCGGAAGGCAAGCTCGGGCGGAAGGACCTTGATCGCGACCTGACGCTTCAGCCGGCGATCCTTTGCCTTGTAGACGATGCCCATCCCGCCACGCCCGATCTCGCGGTCGAGCTCGTAAGTCGCCGCGAGTACTCGCTCGACGTGCGCGCGAAGATCTGGGTCTGTCGGTTGACCGACTGGCTCGGGCACGCGGTTAGACTGACTGGGTACGACGACGGGGCAATCGAGTAGTGTAGCACTCATCTGCGGCAGCGTAAAGCGAAATCCTCTGCGCGGTTACGGTGGGTGAAGGCACCTGGAAACAATCGCTTTCGCCGCTGGCGGTTGCGCTGTCAGGACAGATGGGCACGACTGCCAGTGTTTTTTGAGTTCGCCAGCTTCTGCGAGTGCTGGCACTCAGCCCAATCCCAGAAACCAGCAACCAGCAACCAGCAACCAGCAACCAGTCGCTTCGTCAGCCGTTTCGACTCATTTCGACCGTGTCACTACGTCACAATGGCCCGGAAAAGTTGCAATGACGGCCACCTTGGCGTAATTCAGCAGCCCGATTACTGCGTGAGGTGTAGAACACCCTGGGTATGGGCTTTACGCACAAGGTCGACCGGCGCGATCGCACCGGCGACGTCGGGGTGACAATCAGTTCTGAGGACCTGACCTGAATGGCACAGAGACAAACGCTTCCGGTGCTTCCGCTCCGGGGGACCGTAATCTTCCCTGGGCTCACCGCCCCTATCGCGGCCGGCCGGCCGGGAACTCTTCGCGCGATCGAGGCTGCGCTGAAGGGCGATCGGTTGGTTTTTGCGGTCGCCCAGCGTGACAACACGGACGAGCCGGCGCCGGAGATTCTCTACTCCATGGGCGTCATCGCCCGGATAGGCCAGATACAGCGCGGCCTGGGTGGCGTGCAATTGCTCCTCCAGGGCGAGCAGCGCGCAACTTCGCTGCAGTACACACAGGGCGACGGTTACCTGAGCGCCGTCGTTATGCCTACCGAGGAAATGGCGCCCTTGAGCGAGGCCGATGCCGCGTTCGAGGCGCTCCACAAGGAAGCGCGGGAACGCGCCGCCGAACTCGGTGAAAAGCGCGGACTGCCCGAAGAGGTGGTTCACCAGGTCCTGGATTCCGTCGAGGACCCGGGCCGGTTTGCTGACCTCGTGGCCGGCTACATCGAGCTCACCGTACCGGAGAAACAGGGCCTGCTCGAAACACTGAGCGTCGAGGAACGACTGCGGCGCGTGCTCGTCCACGTGCAGCGGCAGATCGGCATGCTCGAGGCGCAGGAAGAGATCAAGTCGCAGGTCCAGGAAGAACTGGGCGAGCGGCAGCGCGAGATGTTCCTCCGCGAGCAGATGAAGGCGATCCAGAAGGAACTCGGCGACGATGACCAGTCGCGCGAGGTCGAGGAACTGCGTGAGAAGCTGGCGAAGCTCGACTTGCCAAAAGAGGCCCGCGTGGAAGTCGAACGCGAGCTGGGGCGCCTGGAGCGCACCGGCCGCGAGTCGATGGAAGCGCAGGTCATCCGCACCTACCTCGAGTGGATCGCGGAGCTGCCGTGGAGTACGCGTTCCGACGACCAGCTCGACCTGAACCGCGCCGCCACGATCCTCGAGGAGGATCACTACGGCCTGCAGGACGTGAAGGACCGCATCCTGGAATACCTCGCGGTGCGACAGCTCCGCGCGCGCCAGCTTGCCGAAGAAGTCGCGAAGACCGGCGAGTTCCCGGCGTTCAAGGTGAAGGCGCCCAAGGAAGATGCCACGCCCTCGCTGGGAAACGGCGACAGTGACGATCGCCCGATCACGGACGCACGTGAAGCAAAGGCGCGTGCCATGGCCAAGGGCCCGATCCTGCTGTTCGTCGGCCCGCCGGGCGTGGGCAAGACGTCCATCGCCAAGTCCATCGCGCGGTCGTTAGGCCGCGAATACGTGCGTGTGTCGCTGGGTGGCGCGCGCGACGAGGCCGATATCCGCGGCCACCGTCGCACCTACGTGGGCGCCATGCCGGGACGCATCATCCAGGGCATGAAGCAGGCCGGCACCAAGAACCCTGTCTTCCTGCTCGATGAAGTCGACAAGCTCGGCGTCTCGTTCCAGGGCGATCCCTCCGCGGCGCTGCTGGAGGTGCTCGACCCCGCCCAGAACGACTCGTTTACCGACCACTACCTCGGCATTCCCTTCGATCTCAGCGAAGTCCTGTTCATCGCGACGGCCAACTTCGTGCAGAACATCCCTGGTCCGCTCCTGGACCGCATGGAGATGGTCGAGTTCTCGGGGTACACCGAGCGCGAGAAGGCGGAGATCGCAAAGAAGTACCTGATCCCGCGCCAACTCGAGGAGAACGGACTTTCGGACAAGGGCGTCAAGTTCACCGATGAAGCCGTCACCAGCGTCGTGAACAACTACACGCGCGAGAGCGGTGTTCGTCAGCTCGAGCGGCAGGTGGGCGCGGTGTGCCGGAAAGTCGCGCGTCGCGTGGCGACCGGGAACGATGGAATGCTGACTGACCGTATCATCGACGCCGAGGAAGTACGCGAGCTCCTCGGCCGACCGAAGGTGCACCCGGAACGCGCCGCCGAGCAGAACGAGGTCGGCATGGCGACGGGTATGTATTACACGCCCGTCGGCGGGGACATCATGTTCGTCGAGGCGTCCATCCGTCGTCGCGAAATCCCGCTTTCAACGGAAGACGGCGAAGTGCCGGCGACTCGAATCATGCCGGCCCCGATGTCACTCATCCTCACCGGCCAGCTGGGTGACGTGATGAAGGAGAGTGCCCGCGCGGCACTCACCTACGCGACCAACAACGCACATGCGCTTGGAATCCCGGCGCACCGCCTGGATGGCGCCATGGAAGCGCACATCCACGTGCCGGCGGGTGCGATCCCTAAAGACGGTCCGTCGGCAGGCATCGCGATCGCCACGGCTCTCGTGTCCGAGCTTTCCGGGCGTCCGGTTCGCCGCGATGTCGCGATGACGGGAGAGATCACGCTCCGCGGTCGCGTCCTGCCAATCGGTGGGCTCAAGGAGAAAGTGCTGGGCGCCCACCGCGCCGGCATCAAGCACATCGTCATCCCGGCCGAGAACGACGCGGACCTGGAGGACGTGCCTGACGAGGTGCGCCAGCTGCTCACGTTCCACCCGGTGGCTACGCTTCCGGAGGTACTGCTCATCGCGATGGCGGATGACCTGCCTCAGGCACCATCGCCGGTTGAGGAAGAGGTGCCGGCAACCGTGGGATAGCGGATCGGGGATGTGCGATGTGAGAGGGCGGCTCCGGAAGATCCGGGGTCGCCCTTTTGGCTTGCTGGGCTTCTGTAACCAGACCAGGCGTTACAACGTAGGAAGCGGGTCATCGTATTTCGCCCTTAGACCATGCATGTCGCTCCTCTCGTAACCGCCATAGCGGTTGGCTTCGACACCCTTCGTGCGAATCCTCTTCGCACGATTCTCTCCACGCTCGGCGTGATCATCGGCGTAAGCGCGCTGGTAGCGGTGCTTTCTGTTGGCGATGGCATGGAGCGTTCAGTGCGCGCCCAGATCGCGCAGACGACGGACCTGCAGGCGATCGCGATCACCGCGAAGACTCACGAGGAAGTGGACGGCCAGAGCTTCCCACTTGCCAACCCCGTCCAGCTTTCGGCGGCTGACGCGAAGAAAATCCGGGCACTGGAGGGCGTGAAGTCCGTCACCCTCGCTACGAGCGGCGTTGGCGAGATCCGCAACGGGCTGGGCACCGTTCGCAAGATGGCTGCGGTAGTATCCGAGCTGGCCTTGAGTGATTCGGCCACGATGAAAATTGCCTCTGGTCGCTCCCTCACCGAAGAAGAAGCGGCGGGTGCGTTGCCCGTGGTCGTGGTGTCAACAGACCTCGCGCGGGCGTTCTCCGCCGACTCAACCGCCACTTCGATCGTTGGCGATTCCATTCAACTGGGCAACGCGAAGGCGGTCGTGGTCGGAGTGCTGGAAGCGCGGCCGGCATCCGCCGTTAGGCGGGGCGCGAGCCGTCGAGACCAGGGCGATTATCGTGTGTACGCCCCGCTGGAGTTCGCGCCCGGCGCAACCAGCATGCGCCTCCAGCCTCCGGGAATCATGGTGCTCTCGTCAACGGTCGAGCGAACCTCGGAACTCAAGCAGCGCATCGAACA
>DATMBT010000481.1:0-5830 GCA_035559475.1 Gemmatimonadaceae bacterium | reverse complement strand
GTCACCGAAGTCGATGAGACCCGACGGCGCCAAAGCGCCGTCGCCGTTCAGCGCGACAAGAATGTTGTAATCGTTGGCGTCGTTGTGGACGACGCTCGATCGGGTCGTGGCGAGTGCCGGGCGCACGTCCCGTGTGAAACGGGTCAGGATCGTTTCGACCTCCGCGCGTCGCGACCCATCGGCGACGCGGTGGATATGGTCGGCGATCCAGTCCGACGCGGCCAGGTCCCACTTGAGCCCCCGCCGCGCGGCTGGGTGATCGAACGACGCCAATCCACCGGTTACTGCACCTAACGACGCCCCCACGGCACGGAGCAGCGCGGGCGAGTGCGGCGACACCTCCGCCAGCGGCTGTCCCGGGAGCCATGTAAGGAGCCGCGCCGCATGGAGTTCCCCTCCAATGACCTGGTGGACCACTCGGCTCCCCTCTATCGACGGGACCAGTCGAGGGACCGGCGCGGAAGGAAGTTTGTCCGCGATATGGGCCAGCGCAGCCACCTGCAGGTCGATTGCCCCGGCGTCTTCGAGGGGGGAGGCAACCTTGAGAACGAACTCGCGGCCGTCAGCTGTGTACACGTGAAAATTGCGTTCGCGTTCCCCGGGCAGCGGACGCAATATCCCGTGAATTCCCCAGTGCGTCGCGAGGATCTCGCTCGCATTGGCGGCGGTGACGTCAGGAAGGGGATGGGTGAGGACTGGCATGATTTCGGATTGCAAATTGCAAATTGCAGATTGACGCAGCAGTCTTTCTGTTCTGCATTCTGCAATCTGCATTCTTCAATCTGCAATTCGGGGGGTCGCGATGCACCAATGGAAGCGGATCGCGTTGATGGCGTGCCTGGTCGGAGCTCCGGCTTGCACTCGTTGGAAGCATGTCCCCCTGCCCACGCCACCAGCTCCGCCGAACGTGGTGTCTGACCTCTCGCGCGTCCGATTGAATACTGGTCAGTCGGTCGAGTTTCTGACGCTCGTCGTTGCGACTGACTCGCTGTTCGGCGTCAGGAACAACGAGGCCCGGACACGATTGACAGTGTCGTTCGACCAGGTCAGCAGGGTCGAAGTGCGCCAGAAGGATCCACTCAAGACACTGGCGCTGCTTGGCGGCATCCTGGGCGCGCTCTACTTCTCTGGCGCCATGGGACTCGGACCGAATCGCTAGGTCTTCGGCCGGACCTTCCCCACTACGGCGGTCACGTTGTCGGTACCGCCGCGGTCGAGCGCCAGGTTCACCAGGGCTCGTACGTTCTCTTCCGCGGTCTCGTCGCGCGACAGGCGTTCGCGGATCTCGTCTTCGGTCACGTGTTTCGTGAGGCCGTCGCTGCACACGAGAATGACGTCCCGGCGCGTGACGTCAGTCATCACGATCTGCGGCACCACTTCGTCGTTTCCGACGGCACTCCAGAGCACGTGTTTGAGTCGCGCCGCCTCCGGACTTCCGGGCTTGATGGCGCCTGACTCCAGCATGAGCTGTTCGTAGGTCTGGTCCGATGTGAAGCGCGTCAGCTGACCGTCACGAAACACGTACCCGCGGCTGTCGCCGACGTGCACGATGAAGGCGCGAGGCCAGAACCCTGCGTACATGGTCAATGTGGTGGCCGGCTTTCCGCCTGCTTCTTTCGCCATGTCCACCAACGCGTGATGGGCCTGCAGGACAGCTTCGCGTAACTCCAGCGTCGACTTTTCCGCCTGGGACAGGACCATTTCCGAACAGATCTCGGTCGCGTGCAGCAGGTGCTGCGCCAGCGTCTCGAGCGCGAGTGCGCTTCCATCACCTGCGCTTTCCAGGCCGCCGACTCCGTCCGCCACGAGAAAGAGGAAACCGCGAGACTCCGTTTCCTGGTCCTCGATTCCGGCAGGGACCGACGTGAAGTGGACGCGAAGCTTCCGGTGGAAGCTGGCGACGAGGAAATGATCGTTGTTGGTTGGCCGAACCTTGCCGCGATGCGTCAGCCCGAACGTGTCGATCTCGGACATCACCGGCCTTGGGTCGGCGCGGACTTCCTCGGCGGTCTTCACGGTTCGGCCCTCGCCACGTGTGCTTCTCTATACGAACTCGCGCGCCGGGTGAGGGCAAGGGGGACAAGGCCGACGCAGCAGGGAGGTAAGGATGACGGTTACGCCGTCCTCGACTGCTCTGGTCGCGCGACTCAACCACGGCGAGCCACAAGCCGTCCCGGATTTCCGCCTCTTGTCTCCTCCCGTGTGGGCAGCCAAACCCCTGGGCTTCATATGTTGTCACACCACATATGGCAAAGCCTGCACTGACCTCCGAAATGAAGAAGGGGAGCGCCGAGCTCCTCATCCTCGCCATCCTCGAGGATGGCCAGCGTCATGGATACGAGATAGCGCGGCAGATCGAAGGTCGCTCTCGCGGCGCCATCTCCTTTCACGTCGCGTCGCTGTACCCGATGCTGTACCGACTCGAGGCCCGCAGCCTGATCGAAGGGCGTTGGGTCGAGAAAGCCGGACAACGGCGCAGGCGCTATTACAAGCTCACGACTGAAGGCGCCGAGGTACTCGTTGCGCAGCGGAGCCTGTGGCACGAGTTCTTCCAGGGCATCAATCGGGTCGCGAGGCTGCGCACCACATGACGCCCACCGACTGGCACGGCATCGTCCGCGCCGCGCTCGATCGCATCACCGGCGACCCTGCACAGGACGAGGACATCGTCGAGGAACTGGCGCAGCATCTCGCACAGCGTTTCGACGAACACGTCGCGCGCGGCATGCCGGACGATCGCGCCCTCCAACTCGCCATCGACGAACTGAGCGAACCAGCATCGCTCGCCCGTTCGCTGCGGGTCTCGACTCGTCCGAGACACGTCGCCCCAGCGCCGCCGCCAATTACCGGGGGAAAGCCTTCCATGTGGAACGACGTCGCACAGGACCTGAAGTATGGTGCCCGCGTCCTCATGCGCTCGCGAGGCTTCGCAATGGCGGCAATCCTGACGCTCGCGATAGGCATTGGGGCAACGACGGCGATCTTCAGCGTGGTGAATGCGGTATTGCTCCGACCGGTCCCGTTCACGGATATCGATCGACTGGCGATGATCTGGGAGACCGATCGCAACACGGGCACGTTTCGCGAACCGGCGTCACTTCCCGACTTCATCGACCTGAAGGAGCGGAGCCGCCAGGTCACGTCCTTCGCCGCGTTTGCGGGCGCCGAGCGAACGATCACGCCGGTTGAAGGTGAGCCCTCGCGTGTGCCGGTGCTCTTCGGGAGTCACGAACTGCTGCCACTGCTCGGCATCAAACCGACGCAGGGCCGGACGTTCACGAAAGACGAAGATGTGGCGGGTGGGCCGCGCCTCGCGTTGATCAGTGACCGGCTCTGGGAGCGGCAGTTCCAGCGCGCACCGGATGTCGTGGGCCGCACGATCCGCCTCAACGATGTCGAGACCACGATCATTGGCGTCGTGCCGGCGGAAGCCGATTTCGGCACGATGCAGATCCTGCGCTCCGCGGCCTATGGGCGCGGCTTTGCGGATCGCGACCTGCGATCGCGTGTCGACGTGTGGTTGCCTCTGCAGGGTGACCCCCGCGTCCTGGTGCGAGACACGCACCCCTTGCTCGTCCTCGGCCGGCTCGCCCCGGGCGCCACGATGGCCTCGGCGCAAACCGAACTCGCCGCGATCATGGCCGACCTGGAGGTGGCGTATCCATCCAACGTGGCGCGGGGAACGTTTGTCGAGGCCATGCCTGACGTGATCTTCTCGCGGGTTCGCGGCACGTTATGGGTGCTGCTGGCCGCCGTGGGCTTCGTGCTGCTGATTGCCTGCGTGAACGTGGCGAACCTGCTGCTGGCGCGGGGCACGACACGCCTGCGGGAAGTGGCGGTGCGGACCGCCATGGGAGCGCCCATGCGTCGTCTCGTCAGGCAGTTCGCCGCCGAAAACATCGTGCTGGCCGCGGTGTCGGCTGCGTTAGGCGTGGTGATTGCCATGCTGGCGCTGCGCGTGCTGGTGAGCCTGGCGCCGGCGGACATCCCGCGCATCACGGAGGTCCGCGTGGACGGTGTCGTGCTGGCGGTTGCGGTGGGCCTGGCGATCTTCACCGGGCTCGCATTCGGGATCGTCCCGGCGTTGCAGGCCCGTCGCGCCGACCTTCAGGGCGCGCTCAAGTCGGATGACTCGCGTGGCGCGACCGCTGGTCGCGAGCGCAACGTGCTGCGATCCACGCTGGTCGTCTCCGAAGTGGCGCTGGCGGTGGTGTTGCTGGTGGGCGCCGGGCTTCTGGTGAAAAGCGCGTGGCGGCTCTCGCAGGTGGACACGGGTTATCGCGCCGAAAATGTCGTGAAGGCGGAGTTTCAGTTGCCGCAGAGCCGGTACTCCACTGCCGGGGACCAGTGGCCGAACTTCGTTGGCGTCCATCGCTTCAACGAGGAGGTGATTCGACGTGTCTCTGGCATTCCTGGTGTCGAGAGCGCAGCGATCGTGGGCAACCATCCGGTTGATCCCGGTTCGCAGAACTCCTGGCGAGTCGTCGGGCGTGAAGCCGAAGGGCAGAACTGGCCAGAGGTGTCGATTCGGCGCGTGAGCGCCGGCTATTTCGAGACGGTACAACTGCCGGTGCGTGTCGGCCGGGCGTTCGAAAAACGCGATGGTCCAACAGACCCGTCAGTATCGATCATCAACGAAACGCTGGCGCGCCGTTTCTTCGAGGGTCGTGAGCCGTTAGGCCAGCAGATCAGGCTATGGGGAGGCGCGCGAACCATCATCGGTGTGGTGAAGGATGAGCGGATCAACGGCCTGGCGCGCGAGGCGCCGCCGGCGATCTACCTGCCGTATGCGCAGGCCCCGTCATTCAATGGGGCGGAGGCGCTGTTGGTCCGCGCCTCCGGTTCCGGTTCAATGGTGGGTTCGTCGTTGCGCGCGGCGGTGAAGCAGGTTGATCCGCAACTCGCGGTGTTCGGCGTGCAGGCGCTCGCGGCCACCGTGGGGGATTCGGTCGCCCAGCAGCGGTTCGTGATGTTCCTGCTGATCGGCTTTGCCGTCGTGGCGGTCATCCTGGCGGCGATCGGAATCCACGGCATCCTGAGCTACACGGTGATCCAGCGACGTCACGAGCTTGGCATCCGTGTCGCGTTAGGCGCGACGCCGGAGCGGGTGACGGGTCTCGTGATGGGCCAGGGCGCCAGGCTGACGGTTGCCGGGCTCGTGATCGGGGTGGTCGCGGCCCTTGGCCTCACGCGCGTGCTCGCCACGCAACTCTACGGCGTCTCGACCACGGACCTCACTGCGTTCGCGGCGGTGTTGCCGGTCCTGGGTGCGGTTGCGCTCCTGGCCACCTGGCTTCCGGCCCGGAAGGCAGTGAGACTGGATCCGCTGGAGGCGATGCGGGACTAACTGCCAGGTCAGAGGTCGGTTTACGAAACAGTGGCCTCCCGTGTAGCGTATGTTCCCCCCATGCGCCTCCACGAAGCCGTCCGGCTGGCCCTTGGCCAGATCCGCGCGCAGAAACTGAAGAGCTTCTTCACGCTCATCGGCGTGACCATTGGCGTCATGTTCCTGATCGCCGTGGTCTCGATCGTCGAGGGCATGGGGCGATACATGGAGGAGGACCTCGTCGGCAAGATCATCGCCAAGGGGAGCTTCGAGGTCCGCTACCGCCCGAACATCCAGCTCGGCGATGTCGACGAAGCGGAATGGCGTTCATGGCGCAACCGCCCCCGCATCACGGAAGACGACGTCGAACCCGTCGTCGCCGTCCTCGCGCCGGCGACTCGATGGGCCATGCTTGGCAACGCCCAGCTTTCTGCCGAGTCCCGGTATGGGAGGGTCCGTCGGGTCGAGGTCAACTGCGTCTCCGAGCAGTGGTTTTCCATCAAG